>JBILYM010000082.1:0-8212 GCA_044377725.1 Phycisphaerales bacterium | reverse complement strand
GACGACGCCGCGCCAGCACCGAAACAGCAGCGGTTGAATCGATTGACGCTGATGACGCCACCGTGGCCGCCGTACTGCGCGGGATGATTGGACGACAACCAGAAATTGAGCGCCTTGGCCGTGAATTAGCCATTGCCACACGCTTTACTGGCGGGCTGCGCGGTGAGATTTCCCGCATGCAAGAGGAGTTACAACTTGCAGCGCAAGTGCAGCGGGAGTTTCTTCCGCGCTCGTTCCCCGAAGTGGGCGACGTTCGCGCTGACGCATTCTGGCGGCCAGCCAGTTACGTCTCTGGGGATATCTACGACGTCGTACGGCTTGACGAACGACACATCGGCGTCTTCATCGCCGATGCAGTCGGCCACGGCGTTCCGGCAGCCCTGCTGACAATGGTGATTTGCCGTGGATTGCCCTCCAAGGAAGTGGGTAACGGAACTTACCGAATCATCCCGCCCGGCGAGGCACTTGCGCGCATCAATACGGACATGGTCACGCACCAGGGAAGAACCACGCGCTTTGCAACCGCGGTGTACTGCGTCATCGATACCAGTACCGGACACGCCGCGATGGCGGGCGCTGGCCATCCGCCACCGGTCATCCTGCGCGCAAGCGGCGAAACGGAACTGATACAAACAACTGGCGGACTACTCGGCGTGTTTGAGGGCGAGAGTTACGAGGAGGTGCAATTCCAATTGCTTCCCGGCGATCGATTACTGATTTACTCCGACGGTTTCGAGCAAGCATTCCCCGGCGATCCTTCCGGCTCACGTCAAGCGCGTTTGCCTTCCAAGCGGTACTTGGATGAATTTGTAGCTGTCCGCACTGCGCCCACCGCGGCGGCGCTCGTGCAGCAGATTGCGCGCCGGGTGGACATGCAATTTGGAAGCGTTCACCAAGCGGATGATCTCACCTTGCTAGTGATTGAACGACTGCCCGAAGGGAAGACCCCTGCGTGAAATTCCAACTGCTGGGGGCAGTGGAACCAGACGCCGCTCCGATTGCCATCGGCGCGTGGTGTGTGGCTCTGTTGTTCTTCTGGCTGTGGTGGAGTCGGCTGCGCTTTGCGCGGCTCTTGCGCGATGTTCCAACCACGCCGATTCGTGGGGTCTTTGTTGGTCTTGTTGAAACCAGCGGTCACGTTGAGCATGACGATCCACTGACTGCCCCGCTGAGCCAGACGCCCTGCGTGCAGTACGCCTGGTCAGTGAGTGAACAGTGGCGGCGCACGCAAACATATAGAGATTCCAAGGGCAAGACTCAGACTCGCATCATCACTGGGAGCGACATTGTTGCGTCCGGTGCGGCCGAGGTCGATCTGCGCCTGCGCGACGAAACTGGTGCGATCATTGTGCGCGTGAACGGCGCTTCGTGGACAAGTAAGAACACCTTCAGCCGCACCGCTACGCGTGGTGATTCGCTCTATCACACGCAAGCACCGGACCGCGTGGTGGCGGGTAGCACCGGTCGCCGAACCTTTAGTGAGAGTTCCGTACCGATCGCATCGACCGCATGGGTCATGGGCAATGCGCGCATTCGACCCGATGGCCAAGCGCTGGAAATTGGCAGCGGCGGCGAAGAAGGCGTGTTCATGATTTCCCTATCCGGCGAAGCGCGTCACAGCATGATTGCGCGTGGCTTGGCGATCACTGGATTGCTACTTGGTACGGGATGCGCGCTGGCCGCCGGGGTGACGCTCGCGGGATTGGCGCGGCAGTTACTGCCTCGGTTGACGGAGGAACAGGCAACCCTGCTAACGGTGCTGGCGAACGGCGCCGTGTGGATCATGCTGATCACAGTGATGTGGAGCTTTATTGTTCGCAACGGTGCCGTACGCGTGCGAACCCGCTGGGAGCGCGCCGCATCGTTGGTCGATGTTGAATTGCGGCGCCGCGCGGACTTGGTTCCCAACTTGGTAGCAGTGACTCGCGCCAGCGCGGCGCATGAGGCACTGGTGCAACGCGCGGTTGCCGAACTGCGGGCCGGCGCGGCATCTCCGGGAGTATTTCGTATCTTGGCAGAGCGGTATCCCACCCTCACTGCCGATGCATCATTCCTGATGCTGCAGCAGCAATTGGCGGACACCGAATCACGGATTGCTCAGGCACGAATCTTTGAGATTCAGAGTCGCGAACGGTTGCTGGAGCGATTGCAATCATTCCCCGAAGGATTGATCGCGCGGGTCATGGGCGTTTCGCGGCCGCCGCCAGCGCTCGCTGTACCTGCACAGCGATCATCTTCGCCATCGGATCGCTCTCCAGGTTGACGCGGCTACCCGCTTGACGATCGCGGAGTCCCGTCTTGGCAAGCGTGGTCGGAATCAGCGCTATTTCAAACCATCCGCTGCCGGTGGCGGCAATGGTGAGACTCACGCCATCAACGGCAATGCTGCCGCGATCAACCGCCAGATCCATGACGTCTGCGGGCGCGGCTATACGTGTGCGCCACTCGCCGCCAGCGGTTGAAACCGCAAGCACCTCGCCGACAGCATCGACATGGCCCTGAACGATGTGCCCACCGAGCAGCGTTGCCGCGGTTGCAGCATGTTCCAAGTTCACTTCTTCGCCAGCGACCAACGCTCCAATCGTGGTGAGTGAAAGCGTCTGCGGAATGACATCAAAGGCAAGCATGCCCCCCGCGCCGGGCGCTGCAACAACCGTCAGGCAGCATCCATTGATGGCGATTGAATCACCACCGGCAGGGACATGCGCCCATCCGCACGGGTCGATTTCCAAACGCGCGCCCCATGCTTGCGGGCGCAGGCTGACAACGCGGCCTTGATGCTCGATGATTCCAGTGAACATAGTTGGCTTCGGTCAGTACGCGCGTACGACCGCTGCACCGGGATAGTAGGTTCGTAGGATCAGGAGCGCGTTCGCACCGGATCGAGCCATGGACTGTGCGCCGTATTGGCACATGCCCACCCCGTGGCCGAAACCCTGCCCGACAAACTGGATTTCCTTGCCGTTCACGGTTACCTTCAAGAGGTGACTGCTGTTCAGACGGTCCTTCGGGGTTGGTTCGCCCTCGCGGGCGTAGTTCACAGCGCGCCGAAAGTCTTCCGCGCGCAACTGTAAGACGTGACCCGTGGAATCATGAATGGCGAGGCGCGTGGGACGGTTAGCGGCATTGACCGCCATGATGTTGATGGAGCGGATTGACTGCAGCGCGGCCAGTTCCGAAAGAGGCGCATCATCAGCGATGTCGACGATTCCATTGCGAGCAGGTACCTGCGCAGCAGGTTGCACCGGCGCCACCGGCACGCCCACTGCGGCGGGCGCGCTCGTTACGCCTGCAGCTGGCGATGGGGACGCCGACGTACGCGCGCGCGTTCCAACCGATGGCTCCGAAGTAACGGTTTCAACTTTCAGGGCTTTCGCTGCGGCCACTGATGCCGAAGCAGTCGTTGTGATCGGGGTAGCGGTTCCCTTGAGTGGCAACGCGTTCTTACCGAGCGTTGCTCCATTAACCGCGGCCACCGCGCGTGCGGGTTGCATCCGACCGTCGCGCTCTACCTGCGCCACGCGCTCCACTTGCGCCTCACGTTCCGCTTGCGCCTCGCGTTGATCGGTTGCCCAACGGCGAATGCGTTCGCAGATGACGGCGTTGGCAAATGACTGCTGCCAACGGAAGCGCGGCGCGTCAGCACAACAATCGCGGTGAGCTGAGGCTGCGGCCGCTCCGGCAGCGAGCGGTGCGATTCCATGATTTGGATTTCGTGTCAGTGATTCCGCAGCGTTTGCCGGCGTACCGCCACACGTGCTTGAGTAATAGCAGGGAACCACGCGCCCTTCAAAGCTCAGCACCATGCCACGCGTTGCCTGCACCGCCTCGCGCGGCTTGGGATCTTTGGTGACTCCTACCCATGCTTGGCTCGCTTCGCCGGCAATCAGGTCATAGTGACGCACGGAACTCCAATGCGCGTGTTCGCAAATTGCAAAGCTGCGCGCGGCGATCGCTTGCGCTTTGAACGCTTCCAAGTCCCACGAACGCAGCAGTTCTTTAGCCAACACGCCTGGCAGGTAGCGCTCCAGTGGAACATCAATCACCACATCAATCGCGCCCGGCACGCCCGGCTCGTCGGCCAATGGCACCAGACGCAGCGGTCCCGGCCAGTCGGTGCCGTCGAACGCCACCACTCCGTGCACACCGGCGGGCGGATGAAATTCAATCGGGCCGACCAGCGCTACGTCAAGAGTTGCCGCTCGCTTCGATCCGGCAAGCTCGACCACGCGCCAACCGCTGGCCGATTGCCGAACATCAACCGGCGTGCGCACTGCACGCGGAGCAAGGCCAGTGCCCTGCATCATCAACTTGCCGGACGGGTTGGTGAGGCGAACCACTGGACTGGCGCTACGCAGCGCGGCCACGCGGATACGCAGGTCAGGCTCAGTGCTTGGTACGGAGGGGCGTTGCTCAAAAACGGGAACAACCGGCGCAACAACGACCACCGGGGCGACCGGCGCGGCTGGCGCTGACGGCGTCACGGCCACGGGTGCCGATGGCAGCACACGGCGCGTGGCGGTCGGATCCTTTGCTACCGAATCGGGCGCGCAGCCATGAATCACCAGCGCGGCGCCGAGGGATGCCCACACCGCTGTCGATGCAATGTCAGCAAGCGGAAGACGCTGTCGAATTCGAGTGGGGAAGTTTGCCATACCTTCCTTGGATCGGCACTTTCCTGCATCCTGCGGGAGAGTTTGCGCGCGGCCGGACGCTATTGCGCCATCGGCCGCGCGCGCTACTGCGGCACGCTACACATCAGCTAGGCATCAGCCCAAGCATCGGCGCGGCGTGCCCCACAAATCAGTCCAGTTCACGGAGCGAAAGACCCATCTCAACCAGCTTGCGCTTGATTTCGTCAAGCGAGTTCTGGCCGAAGTTCTTGACTCCCATGAGTTCAGCCTCGGTACGAGCGGCGAGCTCGCCGATCGACTGAACGCCCAAGAGCTGCAGAGCGCGGCGGGCGCGCACGGACAGGTCCATGCTGCCGACTGGCTTGGCAAGCGTTCCGGCGTCAACGCGGTCCGTCAGGCTATCGATGTACTCCTTGGCGGCGCGTGCAACAAACCCTTGATCGAGACCTTCGCCGAGGCGGAGACCGCGCTGGGTGAGCATGGCCTCAATCTCAACAAGGCTGGTCTCGCCAAAGTTCTTGTAGGAAAGGAGTTCTGGCTTGGTGATCATCAACAGATCGCGCAGCGTCCGGATGTTCATCTTCTTCAGGCAGTTGCGACTGCGGACACTCAACTCAAAGTCCGTGACCGGAGTGTCAAGCTCAGCCTTGCGCTTGGCTTCGTCGCGCTGGTCGCCTTCGTCGTAGAGGGCTTCCTTGCTGGCGCCGACGTCCTTCATGAAGAGTCGCGCGCGTGCGTGGTTCGGTTGTGACTCAAGCACCTTGCGAAGGCAACGCTCGGCGTCGTGCATTTCGCCACGATCCTCATGCAGAACCGCCAAGTTCACCAGCGCATTGATATGCGGCTCGGTGCGCTTGCTGAGCACCGTGTAATACTTGATTGCCTCGTTCTCTTCGCCCACCATGTCGAGCATGTATGCCAAGCGGAACAGATGCTCCGCCTGCGCGTCGCGCTCAACTGCAGCGCGGAAGTGTTCGATGGCCGCAGCGCGGTCACCGGTCTTCTCGCACTCGAGGCCCTTCTTGAAGTGGCTCGCTGCGCCCTGTGGATCGCTTGCCGTGGTGGTACCGCCGATGACCGTGTCCAGAGCAGAAGTAGCCATTGCTCGAGTAGCTCCTGTAAGTTGAGATGCACCCGAAAGTTGGGCGCAAGTCCCGAAGTGTAGCGCAGCCTGCGTGACATTGCGCCCGCTAGGGGTTATTGAGCCAGCCAGACCCGCGTCACTGCCTCAGAAGTGCATCGCAGGCAGTTCGTGGATTACCCGGCTGCCGCGGCGGCTGCCTCGCGCGCCGCCTCTTCCTCGGGCGTTTCCAAGACGGTGATGGTTCGCCATGCCCCCTGTCGCCAACGCAACGCCATGGCACCTGCCATGACAACGATGTACACGGTTGACGCGATCCACGGCCCCAGCGGACCAAGACCCGGCGCGAACGTCACCAGCCCCCATCCACCGCCGACAATCAGCACCCAACTCAGTACCACCGTGAGCAGCCCCGGCCAGAACGTGTCGCCTGCTCCACGCAGCGCACCAATGAAGACAATTCCAATCCCATCAAAGGCCTGGAAGAATGCTGCCGCAATCATGAACGCTGAGCCGGTTGCAATCACCTGCTCGGTCACGTGAGGCGCTGTGTGCTCGCCACTTGCAAAGAGGGCGATCATCGGGCCACGGAACGCCAACATCAGGACGCCGCACGCGCTCATATAGATGACGGTCATCACCAGGGCAATCCGTGCGCGCTTTGCAGCGATGTCCGGCTTTCCTGCGCCCATGTATCGACCCACGATGCTGGTGACCGCAATGCCCAGGCCGATCGCCGGCATGAACGAAAGATGCATGTAGCGAAGCGTGGCCCAACCAGCGCTCAACGCAATGTCACCAAATCGACCAACTAAGACGCTCATGAAGATGGCCCAGGTGATGATCTCGCTGCCTTGCTGAACGGCAGACGGAATTCCAAGGCGCAGCAAATCACGGACTGCGTCGCGATCGAATCGCCAGGAACGCCGAATGCCAAACTCTTGGTCCATCCGGCGGCTCAGAAAGATTGCTAACGGAAGCCCGGCCTCAATAGAAGTACCAAGTACGGTGGCAAGCGCGGCACCTGCAACGCCCATCGGCGCGATGCCAGGGACGCCTGGCAGCCCCAGTGATGGAAGGCCCACATGACCAAAGATAAACGCGTAATTCAATACCAGGTTGACCAGATTCCCGGCGATCGCTGCCACGGTGATCACACCAGGGCGCTGAATGCCAAAGAAGAAATTGCTCATCGCCTTGCCGATCACCACCGCCACGCCGCCAAAGATCAGGATCTCTGCGTAGGCAGTTTCAAGTTCGGTGGTGCGTGCGGAGTGACCCATCATGGAGAACAATGCGGGCAAGCAGAGTCCAAACGGAACCAGCAGCACCGCCCACGCCAACACGCCAAGCCACAGCCCTGCCCATCCATATCGCGCTACCTCATGTGGCCGCCCCGCACCGATCGATTGACTCACAAAGGTGTTCACTATCGAGAGCACCCCGACCACCGCAATGATGGCTGCCCAACTCCACACGCTGCCGTTGCCCTGCGCGCCGACTTCAATCGGACCGACCTGCGACACCATCACCGCGTCCACAAACTGCATCACCGTGTAGGAGAGCATGGTGACCACGGTGGGCCACGCAAGCGACCACACCTCGCGAACGGGACCCATGGCGGGCACACCGATAGCGGAGGGAGGCGCTTCACTCTGCATAGAAGTGGAGTCGGTCGAAATTCAGTGAATTCAAGCTACTGCGCGACCAATACGCTTCGCCGCCATGCGCTCAACGCCGGGGAGACGAATGCGCGTGACGAGGCCCACTGCAGCGAGCGAGCGAATGGTGATCCAACTCAGATCAAACTGCCACCACTGCAGGCCGTGACGCGCGCTCGCTGGGAACGCGTGATGATTGTTGTGCCAACCTTCGCCCATGGCAAGAATGCCCATGATCGGATTGTTACGACTGTGGTCGCCAGAACGGTACGTACGCGATCCCCAGATGTGGCATACGGAATTGATGCTCCACGTGGCGTGATGGACCAAGAACATACGAATGACGCCACCCCAGATGAATCCGAGGAACGCGCCCTTCCAGCCGCCATCAACCAGTCCACCGATCACTGCGGGAACGATGAAGCCCATCAGAACCCAGAGGGGGAATAACTTACTGATCGCCCGTGCGCGCGGATCCGCAGCAACATCGGGGGCATACTTCTTGACGCTTGATGCAATGTCGTCATTACTGAAGAGCCAGCCAACGTGCGAGTGACTGAAACTGCGGACCCATCCGATGATCCCCTTCTGGCGACCAGCGTGCGGTGAATGCGGATCTTCGATGTCATCGGAATGCAGATGGTGACGACGATGCGTCGTGACCCACCACAGGAGCGGACCCTGCACTGCCATGGAGCCGCAGATGCCGGCAGCCCACGCAACAGGAGCCGAGGCTTCGAATGACTTGTGTGTGTAGAGACGGTGGTAGCCGATGGTGATACCCATCGACGTCATGAAGTAACCGACGATCATCATCGTCAAGTCTGTCCATGAGA
>JBILYM010000081.1:0-8244 GCA_044377725.1 Phycisphaerales bacterium | reverse complement strand
GTAGCAGACATCCAGGTCACATTGAAGATGCCGATCGAGCGCCGCATGTTGCCGCCGTGCTGCCCGGACGAAACATAGCTCTCCATCATCGGCCACAGCGCCGCGCCCACGGCACTAAAGACGCATGAGGCGACCACCACGCCCCACATGCCGGTGAGTGCGACACCGGATGCGACAAGTTGGACGATGAAGATGGACATCAGTGCCGCGCGCGGAGTGAGTCCGTGACCCGCAAAGCGCCGCAGTACTGGACCAGAGCCAAGCGCCACCAAGACGTAGATGATGCTCTGCGCCAGTGCGAGCAGGAGGTTCTCACCTTTCGTGAAGCCGTACTGCAGTTCCATCACAAACGGAACGCCGCCCCAGAGCAGTCCGCTGCCGAGGGAATTGGCCCACGTGACCGTCAGCACCACCCAGCGCGGGGCAATGACAGCGGGTCCGGCGGTAGCGGCGCAATTCGCGTTCGCCGCCGGTGCATGCGCTGTGGCAGGGGTCGCAGTATCTCGGGAGGGGTTGGCTGGTATCGCGGGCAAGGACCGGAAGGATAGGGGAGGGAGGTTGCAGCGGTCGGCAGCATCGGGAATGGGCTCTACACTGCTTGCTCGGTCGTAGTTCGTCCGTTTATGTCCTCGTAGCTCAACTGGATAGAGCGCCGCCCTCCGAAGGCGGAGGTTGTGGGTTCGACTCCCCCCGAGGACGCTTACTTGCCGCGCTGCTGCGCGTAATCCCACATGCCTGACGCAACGAACGCACACCCTGGTACTGCCGCCACTCCGCTCAATCCGATGGCTATCCGTGACTTTCAGCGGATGATCCATGAGCGGTACTACGCCACTGACAGTGCGCGTGGCGCCGCAAAGACCTTTCTGTGGTTTTCTGAGGAGGTGGGCGAGTTAGCCCACGCGCTTGGCAAATTGGAGAAGGGAACACCGGACCGCGCCAACTTGGAAGAGGAGTTCGCTGACGTCCTGGCGTGGCTGACCACACTGGCGAACATCGCTGGTGTCGATTTGGAGCAGGCCATTCATGCCAAGTACATCGCTGATGGCGGTCCTGAGGGAACCAAGTGAACGATCCGTCAGCCGCCGGTGCATGCGACATCTGTCGCATTCATGCAAGCGCGGCAGACGCAAGCGTTCATGAACACGCGGCAAATGCAGCGCTTGCGCCGGTTTCCGGTGCCAGTGATTTCGCGGCGCTCCAGTGCCACCGTGGTCCACATTGGATCGTTCGCCATCATCCATTACCGGCGCCGATCGTGGGGTGGACATGTCTCTGCGCGGTCCGTCACGTCCAGGGCCCGGCAGATTTTCACGATGCAGAAGCTGATGAATTTGGGCGCGCATTACGCACCGTTTCCCAGGCAATCCGTGAGGTCACTGGTTGTGACCGCGTGTACGCCATCGCGTTTGGTCAGGGTGCGCCGCACTTGCACATGCATCTGATTCCTCGGTTTGACGCAGTGGAAGCCACGCGCGCCTGGCAGGTTGCGGACTGGTATCGCGCTGTGGAACGCGGCGAGCACGCACCGGCAGATCCGGCGGCGGTGGCAGACTTTGTTGGTTCCATGCGCCGCATCCTTGCAACACACCCGCCGGGTGCGACTTCATCAGGTACGCGCCTGGTGCGAAGTGCACGCGCCGTAGCGCCCCCGCGCGCTGCATCTGGTCCGCGCCTCACCGCGAAACTCCGCGCAGATATTCACGGATCTGCTGTTGAATTCGTAGCAAACCGTTACCAACTCACTGCCGAACAACGCGCCACGCTGGCAGCCACGCCGATCCGCTGGCGGCGCGGCCGTGGCGCCAGTGCGTACTACCAGCGCCACGCGCATGGCTTTGATCGCCCGCACATTCTGCTCCGTGTTGCTCCAGGAGCAAGCGCGTATTGGCACACGTATCGTCGTGCTCGTGCTCGTTACTCAACGCCGCCCGGTGGAATTGAGCTGGAAACGCGGATCTTGGCGATCGCTGTCCTGATTCATGAATTGACGCACGCCTTGCAACACGGCGCTTGTGGTCATGGCAAGCGCGCATTCAGCGAAGTAGAAACCACTGAGAATGAGATTGAATTCATTCGGCAGCATGCGCCGCAAGCATTTGCAAAGTTGATTCCGGTAGTGCGCCGTACTCGTAAGAAAGTGCGCGGGGCGCCCCCTCCGCCAAGTGGACTGGCCGCTCTGCGGGCGATTGTGTTGCGAGCAGCAGGAACGCTCGCGGGGCTCATGCAACCGCGGAAGGCAGCAGTGATTGAGCCGCGCTCAACCCTGCGACGTAACCGCTTGCCCAAGCCCACTGGAAATTGAAGCCGCCAATGCGGCCGTCAACATCACACACTTCGCCGGCCAAGTACAAGCCGGGAACGATTCGACTTTCCATGGTTTGTAGGCGTAGTTCAGCCAGCGGAACCCCGCCCGCGGTGGCTTCTGCAAAGGTGAATCCGCGGTCGCCGGAAATCGGTAGCGGGGTGCCGGCAACACATTGTGCGAGCGCGCGTCGGTGCTCGCGCGGCAGTTGCTGCGCGGTCGCTGCGGGATCCACGCTACTGGCGGCACACACGGCCCGCATGAGCCGCTCCGGCAGGTAGGCCCGAAGCACAGTCCCAACGCCTCGACCCTTGGCATCGATCAGTGCGCGATCAATGGCATCCACTTCGATCCCGGGTGTCCAGGAAAGTTCCAGGCGGGTGCCGGGATCGATGAATTGCTCCATCAACAAGTAGCGGCTGACATTGAGGACACTTGGCCCGGAAATGCCAAAGTGTGTGCACAGCGTGCTGTCAGTGAATGAAACCAACTTCTTGCCCGTTCCGGACCGCAAAGTGAGTTGCGCTGCAACAGTGAGACCACTCAGTTCAGTGATCCAATGCCCAGCGGGCAATCGCAGTGGGACCAGTGCTGGAACAAGGTGGTCCGTCACTGAGTGACCCAATGAACGCACCATGTCCAAGCCCGCGCCATCAGACCCAGACTTTGGAAGCGCCTTGCCACCCGTGCAGAGGATCACTCGGCGAGCGATACATTCCGCGGGGGCACTCGCGTGATCGTTCATCCCTGGATTTGCAGGGGAATTGCCGTTGGTAGTGAGGCGAAACCCTGCTGGCGTGGCGGCAATGGAAGTCACACGGTTTGGATTCGAAAGTCGAACCCCTGCATCGCGCGCTGCGGCAAGCAATGCATTGAGGACGCTGTGTGCATCATCAGACACTGGGAATAATTTTCCGGTGTCTTCGCGCTTTAAGTCAACGCCAAGTTCCGCAAAAAACTGCACCGTCGGTTCCACGCCGAATCGACGCAACACGGTGCGAATGGCGGTTGGAGTGCTGCCGGCGTAGTCCGAGTCATCCACACGCCAGTGCGTGACATTGCACCGACCGCCGCCCGCCACCAAGATCTTTGCTCCTAAGCGCCGTGCGCCGTCGAACGCCACGATTCGAAGCGGGGCGCCCGCGGCCTGTGCGGATCGGGCCGCCCAGATGGCTGCAAACAGTCCGGCTGCGCCGGCACCAATGATGGCCACGTCGTAGTGAGCGGCATCGCGGTGAGCGATATCGCTGTTCGCCACATCGCGGTGGCTCGGATCCGAGCCTGTCTGGATCACTTCGGTGCGCCCGCCACGGGAAGGGTTGACTCTCCCAGTTTCAGGGTGCTTTCAATGCGCTTTGCCTTTTCGGCATTCCAAGCAAGCGTGATGGCGGTTCCGGCGCTTCCCTTCACAAGGAATCGTGCTGCAACGCTTGACTGCCCGGGAACGCCTCGTTCAAATCGGAGCGTGGCTGGCTGAAATCCTTGCGGATCAAGGGTTCGGTCCGTGCGACGATCGAGTGTTCCTGCTGCAACCACTTCGGCTCCAGTGAGGGTCAGCGTGTCGGCCAGGCCGATGCCCTTGTCAGCCGCTCGCGCGGTGCGACTCGGGATCAGGCGATCGTTAGCAACCGTGACAGTGACTTGCCAAAGTTGTGGTGCAAGTTCCTTGGTCTCCACGCTTTCAAAGCGAAGCAGCGGCATCTGATCCGCGTGGAACATGGTGAATGCAAAGTTGCGGTGCAACTCTTCCTCCATCATGAACGGCGGTGGGATGCGCGAGGAGAACTTGGTTCCTCCGCCAACCAGCACTGTGCCGAACTCCGGATGTTTCACTTCGTGCAGCGGAACAGTGGTTTGGCCAAACAGCATGCGTTCGTTCCACTTGCGGTCCTGATCGTCGGTGGGATCCTGGCCATTCTGCATGATGCGCTTCTCGGTCCACAGCTCATTGGTCAGCGAGACAATTCCGAGCCCCTCTGCGAACCAATTCACTACGCCGCCGTGCACCGTGTACAGATCCTTGTGGATCACCATTGAGCGATAGAACGGCAGCATTTCTGCGCCAACAGCCTGAATTCTTGAGTAAACGCCCACGTCTGCGGCGGGGTAATCGTCTTCGCGCGTGTCCGAACCGGGTCCGCGAAGGATCATTCCACCGGCGTTGTGATACGCCTGCGCCGCGGCGATCTGCGGCTTGGAAAGCACCCAATCCGCAACCGCCTTGGTCTCTGGCCAGCACAACGGATACGCACCCGCACCGTTCTGAATGTTCTCTGGCTCCCATCCGGAAGGGAAGTTCCGATTCATGTCATAGCCGCCTGGGCCATCCTCGTTGACGCGACCGTCGCCGTCGTTGTCGAGGCCTTCCTGGCCAGCCATGACCCAATCGCCGTACTCGCGCGTTCCATCCGCCTTCGGTTCGCGGGGTACGGGAATCATTCGATTGGCGTCGCGTGGATCACGGCGGTGCGTTCCAAACGGATCGGGCCTCCACATCTGGGTGATGTAACCGTCCCCATCCATATCGTCGGGGCCATCTTCATCGGCAATGCCATCGCCGTCATTGTCGACGGGCTTCTGTCCAGTGCGTGCGGAATGTGGAGTGTTTGCGTTGGCAAACCACTCAGCGCGTCCGTCCGGATTCACCAGTGGAATAAGGTAGAAAGTGCTGCGATCAACCAACTCAGTGATCTTGGGAATCGAGCCATAGCCAGACAGCAAGTACCACGCCGTGTACAGCACGGTCTCGCCAGCTTGGATCTCGTTGGCATGAATAGCGCCATCGATATACATGGCGGGCTTGGTGCCTTCGTCGCCGGTCTGGCGATTGTTGACGACCATCGCCAAGAACGGTCGTCCCAAGGCAGTGGTGCCAATGCGCTCCACGCGGCACAGCGATGGATACGACTCCGCCAGCTTAAACATGTAGGACTGCAACGTCTCCACATCACTAAAGCGGTTGAATGGAATCTCTACTTTGGAATTGATCTGCTGCTGTGCCTGCGTAGCAAAGCACAGACCACAGGCAAACACCGATGCAAGAAGGCGAATATTCACTTGCTGCCCTCCGCTTCGATTTTCTCTCCGTCACGAAACGCCCAACGCTGTGCTGACTTGCCGTTGTAGAGCAGTTCCACCGCTACCTCTTCGCCGGGCGGTACGTTGACCAGCCACGCATATACGCGGGCGCTGCCGGCATCAATTCCACGGATGATGTCGTTGCGGTTACCCGCTTGAATCCGATCCATTGGTGCTGAAAGACGAATGACATGTGCCGGCGTCACCAGATCCGCGCGACCTCCGCGCATGACCGATGGCAAGCGACCAGTGTTGGTGAGGCGCGTTTCAATCCGCCACAGCGAAGGTCCCACCGCCAACACAGTTGGCTCGGAAATGGCGATCTTCGGACGAGCGTCCGCGATGGCTGCCATGAACTTTGCACACGCCTCGCCAAGAGCGGGCACTTGAGCAATTGGCGGGTTCTCACGGAAACCAGGAACCCATCCGCCCACCTCAACGTTGCGTAATTGCGGATGATCAATACGAGTCCACGGGACGAATCCCGTTCCGTTACATACGCGGTCACTGTATTCAAGCCAGGCTGCTGCTTCCGCGTCGGCTGGCTTGGTGGCATCTTTCTTGTCCGCCTTTTTGTCCGCCGCCTTGTCCGCATTTGTGGCGTCGGCGGGCTTGGGCGCTTCCGCCGCCGGAACATCCGGACGGCCCCACAACGTTGAAGCGAATGTTGGCACGCCACGCTGTGCGTTCATCCATGCCACAAAGCTTCCGCCGCTATCGCGCGCATCAGCGCGCTTCTGACCACTGAGGTCACGCCATGACTTTGCAAGCTCTCCATACGTTGCAACGTCGGCTTCATCAAGCATCACCGGCATTCCACCCGGGGTGCGTGCCTTCCCGTCTGGGACATTGATCACCGTGTCATGGCGACCCAATACAAACGCAGCAAAGAGCGTTGGGTGCGACATGACAAATTCAGCAATCGCCTTACTTTCTGGTGCAATCAACGGGTACGAGCCCGCTTCGTCTTCAAACTCTGGCCACCGATGCGGAAAGTTCCGCTCTGGATCAATGCCGCCCAGCCAGTCCTCAGCAATGCGGCCGTCTCCATCGGTGTCGATGCCTTCGGTCCAAACGGCGTACACCGGAACTTCGCCCAACTTGGCGTCCGGGGCACGCAGTAGCCGCAGTTCTGCTGCGTCGGAGATCAGTGTCGGCGCTTTCCATGGTGTGGAATTTGCGGATGCGCGGATCTGCGTGATCAGTCCGTCGCCGTTCAGATCACGCGGGCGGTCTTCCTCTCGAGTGCCATCGCGATCATTGTCATGCACTATGCCGTCGCCGGAATAATCGCGGCGCGGGTCGGTGGAAAATCCTTCCGCAGCATCGGGATTACCGCGTGGAATCACATACACCGTCACCGCGCGGAGCATGTCCGCGTGATCGCGCGCGATCGCCTCAGCGGCAATCAATACAGCCTCCGTACCGGACCAGCGCGGACCGTCCATGCCAGCAAGCATCAGGATGGCGGGCCGATCGCCCGCCGTGGATGGATTGGCAGAAAGTGTCAGCAGCGGAATGGTGCGTCGACCGGCGCTGTTGCCGATGCTGGACACCACCATGCTCGTTGGATAGCGGGCGCACAGGCCTTCAATGGCGGCAGTGAGCGACGCGGTGTTGCGCCGCTCCGCGAGCGTCGTTGTGGCCGCAGGCGCGGCGGGTGCTCCAGCAGCGCTGGGCAGTGCAGTCGCGGGGGGTGCGGCAGTGACGTTCGGCACTGCAGTTGCCGCAGGTGCGTTGGGCACCGCAGTTGGGTCGGTCGCTACCGGTGCAGTCTGCGAAAGCGCAAGCGTGAGAGTCAGGCATACATGAATCATGGTGGGTTCCATCAACGGGGTGCAGGCAGGCAGATCGCGTGGCACAAGACTCTGCACGCATCGGTCACGAGGTTCGGATTACAGCTCTGGTTTAGCGCCCTCAACCATTCGGGCGCCGTCAAGGATATAGAGGCCAACCAGCCAATTCTCAACAAGGTATGGGTCAACGCGGAACGTCCCGCGCACGCCACCAAAGTTAAATGCGGCATGTCGACCGCCGCGCTTGGCTGGCTCAAGCAACTTCACTTCAATGGCGTCGTAGGGCGTGGGCGGAACGCCGATGCAGCATCCATCCCACTGATTCAGCATCACGATCAGTTCCTTGGTTTCACTCACCATCAGTGGAAACGCTTGGTACCCATCAATCTCGAGCACCTTGCCATGCAGGAGCGCAATCCGTTGTGGGATCTCGTTCTCATGGAGACGCGGCATGTAACTCTCTGAGGCGCTCGCCAAGCATTCCCAACTGACGCGGTAGGGGGACTCAGGAGTTCCGAGTCCACGAATTTCATACTTACCGTCCGCGTAGAGCAACATCTCGCCAGTCTTGGCATCCTTCTTTGGCACGATGTTTCCCGGAACAACCTTGGCATCATGGATCGTCTGGTCAAGGCCCAGGTCAACAGCGTCCGCTGCACGAACCACCGGTGGTTTCTCCGCGGCGACCTTCGTTTCAACGCTCGTCGCGGGCGTGGCAGGGTTTGCCGCGTTGGTTGTCGCACTCACTGTCGGGGCGACTGGGGTGCTGGTGGCGTTACTCACCGCGCGTGATGCATCGGCGCTCGCCGCTGGTCCGCTGCCCGCCGACTTTACGGGCGATGAATCGTTGCCGGTCAGTGCCAGCACCACTGCGAACCCTGCCAGGCCAGCGCCTGCAAT
The DNA here is from genome assembly GCA_044377725.1 of Phycisphaerales bacterium. Classification (GTDB taxonomy): domain Bacteria; phylum Planctomycetota; class Phycisphaerae; order Phycisphaerales; family SM1A02; genus UBA966. The sequence continues at coordinate 165 of JBILYM010000081.1, read as the reverse complement.
CCAAATGATCTTGGTTCCGTTCATTGCCAATTCCTCATGCTGCAGGTCGAAGGTTGTCTGCCACGGGCACTTGGTACGCACGCCACGCGGGCAAAATTCCGGCAATGCCACCGAGGGCCACCGCGCCGCCAAGGACGATCACGGTACTACGTGGGTCAAGCGTCG
>JBILYM010000343.1:0-2709 GCA_044377725.1 Phycisphaerales bacterium | reverse complement strand
GCGCATCGGCAGAAATCATCGCTTCGCCGGTGACATCCCCGGCGGCACCGAGGTCCTCGGCGAGCGCTCGCGCAACATGAGCCGCAAGATCATCTGCAGAAATCAGTGCAAACAGCAGGTCTGCAGCGGAGAGTGCGGCAAGATCGGGCAGCGAGGGTTGTGGAGATGCAAACGACGCCATCCGTTCAATGGTATCTCCGCACCACGCTTGAGGGCTTTGCTCTCGCCCTGAGACTTCAGTTGCTTGCGCCCCAGCGGGTCAAGAAGAACTGAAGGTCAACACCGTCGACCATGAGGTCTGCGTTGAAATCAGCGCGGTGCCCGAGCGGTTGTGCGCCCCAGCCGTTGAGCATGATGGCGAGGTCGGCGCCCTCAACGTTCCCGTTGTGATTCAAGTCGGCCGAGAGCGCTCCGCTTGAACCACTCGCGTACTGCGCTTTGAGCACGTTGGTCATCATCGCCGTATCGACGGGGGTCAGTGACAACTGTGTTGCGTTGCTCTGGTTGGCCCAGTTGGTGGGCTCGATGCTGTACTGGATATACCAGTTACTCGACGCCCAATAGGTCCAACCTGCCCAGACATCGCGGTTGGCCGTGACGTAGTCAAAGACCCCGTTCAGATCGGTGTAGCAGGTCGTGTTAGACCCTGCACCCACCTCGCCGATGAAGCCGATGCGCCCCGGCTGCGCGCGCAGCCAGGCTGTGAAACTGGCAAGGTCCGCGGCGCCATGGCTCGCATCGCAGGTGTCGGATGTGCCCGAGTAGTCGGTGTCGAGGTATTGGTGCACCTCGAACGCCATCTTGCCTGCGCTGTCTACGACACTCGCCATCGCAGTGGCATTGGTGGCACCCGTTTGGTCCACGGCGGTCGTCCAGCTCCACGCGCCGGTCCAGAAATTGCCCGGCACCAAGATCCAATTCTGCGTCGTCTTGGCGCGGATCGCGGCGATGGCCTGGTTGGCATAGCCAGCCCACTCGGCGCACTGCAGTTCATCACCGTAGTCGTCATATTGCTTCGGCTCATTCATGAGACCGAAGACCACGCCGGCATCACCCTTGTAGAGATCCGCAAGGCGACTCCACAGGTCAACAAATGCAGCGGCCGGCACTGAGGACGTTCCGATGTGGCGCCTGTTCTGACCGGTGAGGCGGTACATGGCGTAGTTGTGCGGATCGAGAATCACCATCAGGCCGTTGGACCGCATGGTTGAAACCGCGGTTTGGATGTAGCCAAGGTAGGTGGGATCAAACGCCCCACTCAGCGTCGGCTGTAGGCGCTCCCACGCGAACGGCAGGCGCACGATCGTCATGTTCTTGCCTGCGTAGTAACCGATCTCCGCCGCCGTTGGCGCGACATAGTTGGTACCCAGGGTGCCCGGGAAGGTGCCCTCCGCGAACTCAAGACCAGCCGCATTTACCCCGAGATGGAAGCCGAACGCCGTGTCGGCAGTGGCGCGAGGCTCCGTGGCAACCGCCAAAGCTGCTGTTGCCGCAAGCGCTAGCGAAGCCACCACCAAACGACCGGAGTGCACAATGAATGACTGGGCGCAAACTCTTGAAACACTGAGGAACTGCATGATGAACTCCGCAAAACAGAATGGGGGATGAATCACTCGACACAACCAAGCGGTTCAAGCCGCCCGACACCTTCCGGCGCATTGCCTTACACGCGCCAAGGTTAGGGGCAAGTGTGTGGTTACCAAATCAACTCAATTCTGCCATGCCATCCGAGTTTAAAAATACAAAGACCACTATGGGACTTCAAACTTTCGCGTGACCCTCCGTGTTTCGGCGAATTCTGAATCACCGTGCCCAACGACAAGGCCCGCGGATCGCTCCGCGGGCCCTGTGAATGTCAATCAGTGCAGGGCGAACCCCGCCACTACTCAATAGCGGTAGTGATCTGGCTTGTACGGACCGTCGGCAGGAATACCCAAGTACTCGGCCTGATCCTTGCGGAGTTCGGTGAGCTTTGCACCAAGCTGCCCGAGGTGCAGACGTGCCACCTTCTCATCAAGCTTCTTCGGCAAGGTGTAAACCTGCTTGGCGTACTTCTTGTGATTGAGGAACAGTTCAATCTGCGCAATCACCTGATTGGAGAAGCTGGAACTCATCACGAAACTTGGGTGACCAGTAGCGCAGCCAAGATTCAAGAGGCGACCTTCGGCAAGCATGATGATGCTCTTGCCGTTCGGAAGCTTCCACTCATCAACCTGTGGCTTGATGTTGACGCACGTGGTGCCAGGGGTCTTCTTGAGACCGGCCATATCAATCTCATTGTCAAAGTGACCGATGTTGCCAATGATCGCCTTGTCCTTCATCTTCATGATGTCCTCGGCGCGGATGATGTCCTTGTTGCCGGTGGCGGTGATGAAGATGTCAGCAGTTGCAACGGCATCGGCGAGGGTGACGACTTCGTAGCCCTCCATGCACGCCTGCAGCGCGCAAATTGGGTCGATTTCCGTGACCTTCACGCGGCAGCCTTGGCCACGCAGGCTCTGGCACGAACCCTTACCAACGTCGCCGTATCCGAAGACCACGGCAACCTTGCCTGCAAGCATCACATCGGTGGCGCGCATGATTCCGTCAACAAGTGAGTGACGGCATCCGTAGAGATTGTCAAACTTGCTCTTGGTCACAGCGTCGTTGACGTTGATCGCCGGGAAGAGGAGTTCACCGAGTTCCTGCATCTGGTACAGACGATGCACG
>JBILYM010000080.1:0-8248 GCA_044377725.1 Phycisphaerales bacterium | reverse complement strand
ATCTCCACCGCAGTGAACGCCTTGATATGAATCTGCGGCGCTTCTTCGCCGATAGCGCGCAACATGTCCGTGTAGTAACTAAACGGGAGCCACGGATGCAGCCCGCCCACGATGTGCATTTCCGTGGCGCCGCTCTCGCGTGCCTTGCGCGCTTCTGCACGGATGTCATCCAAGTTGTGTTCGTACGCGCCGTCCTGATCCTTCTTGCGATGGAACGCGCAGAACTTGCAACTGAGGGCGCAGATGTTGGAGTAATTCAGATGCCGATTGATGTTGTAGAAGACCGCGTCGCCATGCAGGCGTCGGCGCACCATGTCGGCCAAGCGGCAGACTTCATGGATGTCGGCGGTGGCAAAGAGCACCGCGCCGTCCGCCGCGGTGAGCCGTTCGCCCATCTCCACTTTGCGTGCGATATCCATGAGTGCCGGGTCGCGGCGGCGGGTTCGGAGGGCAGGGTGGCCCGTCACGGCAGGTGCAGCGTGGGCGCCAGAAATGGGTGCGGCAAGCGTCATAAGAGGTAAAGGATAGGCGGGATGTCAGGTCCAGCGAACTCCCGCGCCACCCCGGGCGTACCCTTGTTCAGCATGAGTCCCCAGGCCAATGTGACCACCCTGACCGCTCGCATAACGCGCAGCCTCCATCAGGGTGGTCACTCAGGCCTCCTGTCCGCGCTCCTCCTCAGTCTGTTCGCCTTGGTGGCAGCCACGCCCGTGTGCCGTGCCGCCACTGATTCCAACATTCCTATCACCGTCGATCGCACGGTCAACTTCCATCGCAATTGGACGCTTTCGGTCAGGCTTCGCACGCCAGCCGATCCCACTGCGGCTTCTGCCGCTGCCGGGCCGACGCTTGCAGCCGGAACCAACGGTAGCCAGGGGTTCTTCTCCGTGAACACCATGCCGTTCATGTATGTCAACCCGTACTTTGATCCCTACCGCAGTTCGTTTGGCGGTCTGAATGGCCTGGTCATTCGTTACAGCTTCAGCGGAAACAGTTTCGTTGCGTTTGGTAGCCAGCCGGTCCTTGCCGCTGGCAACCCGTCCACCATATTCATCACCTACAACGCGCGGAAGGATTGCCTCACCGTGATTGTTGGAAGAGTGCGCAAGGTCATTCCGAACGTGCACGGCGCGTTGGCAGCGCTGGGCCTCGCGGACGACCCCACCGTCTACATCAGTGATATCGCCGCAAAGGTGACCGCCGGCCGCGTGTCTTCCATCAACGGCGTGCAGTTCAACGCAACAGCGCCACAATGAGCGCGTGAAGCGTTCACTGTGGCGCTGTTGCAATAGGACTCGGCGCTCGCCAGAGGTTGTAAACCTCAACCCGAGACACCAAGAACTTTATGACTTCGGAGCCGGCGCAGAGTCGCTCTGCGTGGGGGTATCCATTGGCTTCATCGTCATCGGATCGCGCAGCGGCAATTCCATACTCTTGCCACCGAAGAACTCAGACATCTTGGCGCGGCCGGTCTGGTCGCCTGGGGCAATTTCGTCCCACTTGCCGACCACCATCACCGCCATGTCATCAAAGTTCAGGTACTTCTTAGCCACACGCTGAATATCAGCGGCGGTCACCTTCTGAATGGAATCGCGGTAACGCTGCCAATACTCAGGGTCGCGTCCGGTCCACTCGTCGGAGACAAAGATTCCCAGTGTGGCATCCTTACTGGAGAACTGACCAGGGAACGCTTCGATGAAGCTCTTCTTGGCAATCTCCAGTTCTTCTGCACTCACTGGCTCGTCTTGCATGCGCTTGAATTCTTCGCGCATCAACTTGACGGCAAGCGCCACGGTTCCGTTCTTCGATTCAAACGCGCCGGCAAACTGACCCGGGTAGTACACGCCTGCTTCGAAGCGTGAACCGACGCTGTACGCCAAGCCTTCGTTGGAACGAATGTTGCTCATCAGGCGGCTGGTGAATCCACCACCACCAAGAATCTCATTCATCATCTCGGCGCTGAAGTAATCCGGATCGTCGCGCTGAATACTGCGGCGGCCAATACGAACCTTGCCCTGTGGAATGTCCTTGGCAACGCGGTAAACACCTGGCTTAAACACATTGGTTGGAGCCGGCGGATTTGCGGCCATATCGCCGCGCTTCCAGCCGTCCATGCCCGCCGCAAGGCGCTTCATCATGTCATCGGGATTGAAGTCGCCGGTGACGGAGATGATGACATTCCCTGGCTGAATCAGCTTGTCGTGCTGCGCACGCAACTTATCCGCGGTGATGGCATCCCAGCCGTCCTTGGTCGCCTGCTGACTCTCAAAGCAGTCCTCGCCAAAGATCAGGTACTTCCACTCGCGGCCGAGGATCTGTCCGGCCTCGTCGTTGCGCTGCTTCATGCCTTCCGTTGCTTGGCCGCGCATGATGTTCAGGCGATCCTGGTCATAGCCCGGATTGCGCAACATGTCGAAGAAGAGCGTCATGCTCTGGTCGAGGTTGGAACTCAGCGAGTTCATGTTTGCAATCACTGCACCTTGACCACCGCTTACGCCAACATTGGTGGCAAGGAAGTCCAACTTCTCATCCAAGTCGGCTGGCTTGATGGTGGCGGTGCCGCCGGTACGCGTCATCGCCGCCATCACCGCGGTGAGTCCAGGCGTGTCCTTTGGATCAAGCCACTGTCCACCCTTAAAGGTCAGCGTCAGTGACACCAGCGGAAACTCCTTGCTCGGTGCCATGTAGACGGGGGTGCCGTCCGGCAGCGTGCGTCGGAAGTCCTTCGCCTTGGGTGGAGTGAAATCAAGCGCGGCAAACTTCAACTCTTCCGGGCGAGCCGGAAGTTTGGCGGAATGATCTGCAACCCACGTAACCGGTGCGCTGGAGGTGGCATCCATCTTGGCCTTCGTTGCCGGCTGCAAATCAGTCATGGCAACGGTCTTGGTATTCGTCTTGGCATCCGACGGAGTGCTTGCCTTGGCAACAGCCTTGGTATCGGCGTTGCCGTCCTTGGTGGTGGCAGTGTTCTGCGGTGATGCACATCCAGCAAACGTTGCGCTGGCGGCAAGGAGGGCGATAGTGGCGATGTTCTTCATGGTGTGTTCCTGTGTATGTCTGGCGGGTGATGCAGTGCAGCACTTCACTTGGCGGACTTCTCCAACTCAGCGATCCGCGCTTCCATCTTCTTGATGAGGTACTCCATCACGGGTACCATTTGCGGTGGCACCTGCGCTGCTTGCTCACGCAACTGCTCCAAAGGTTCCTTCAGCTTGGCTGCATCCTGCTCTTCGCCGATCTTCTTGGCGGCCTGTCGTGCCATGGCCTGCATCGGACCTGGCAAGGCAGCCAAATCTGGATCAGCCGCCACCGCCACGCCCGCCTTGCGGGTGTACGTGGCTACCGAACGATTGGTCTTGTCAAAGTACTGGTTAGCAACGCGCTTGATGTCTTCGGCAGTCACTGCCTGAATTTTGGCGCTTTCCTTGTTGATTTCGCTCCAATCGCCAAGGGCTTCAGCCTGTGCCAGTTGGATGAGCAGGAAGAAGTTGCTCTGCAACCGGCGATAGCTGTCTGCCATTGCCTGATTCTTCACCTTCTGCAACTCTTCCGCTGGGACTGCTTCGGTCTGCAACTCCTTCAGTTCCGCGTACCAGCCTTCCTCCAACTGCACCGGAGTGGATTCACCCTTGGTCTCTGCTTCAAACGAAAACGCACCGGCGTACTTGCGCGAATCTTGCCGCGCACCGGCGCTGCTTGCCACTTTGGTGCCCTCAACCATGTCCTTGTACAGACGGCCAGTGCGACCATTAAGGATCGAACTCATGACATCCAGCGCATATGAATCCTTGTGCTGGAAGCCAACGGTGTGGTAGCGGATCTCCACCTGTGGCTGCGTTTCAGCTTCAGCCATCATGCGCATCTCTGCGCCTTGCTTTGGCTCAAGCGTCACCACTGGCGGCGGCGCAACTTTGCCCGGCTCCAGTCGGCTGAAGTAGGTACTGATGGTCTTCTTTGCGGCCGTTGGATCAAAGTCACCCACAATGATGCCCACCAAGTTGTTGGGGCGGTAGTAGGTGTTCCAGTACTTCATCGCCTCGTCCATGTCGTAACTGTTGAGGTCGCTGGTCCAGCCGATCACTGGCCACGAATACGGGCTGGCCATCCAGAACATGCTGTCGAACTGCTCTTGAAACACGCCCGTTGGCGTGCTTTCTGTGCGCAGGCGGCGCTCTTCGTGCACCACATCGCGCTCGCTGTAGAACTCGCGGAACACGCTGTTGTTGAGGCGATCGCTCTCCATCCAGGCCCACAGCTCAAACTTATTGCTGGGCACATTGATGAAGTAGAAAGTGAGGTCGTAACTGGTGAAGGCATTCATGCCCGTGCCACCAGCTGCCGTGTAGATCTTGTCGAACTCGTCCTTGACGATCGTCGACAGTGCGGTCTGCTGCGCCTTGAGGTTGGCAATCTGCTTCTCTAGGTCAGCCTTGCGCTGCGTGCCGGTGGGGGTGGCCGCATCGGTCTTGGCAAGCTCAACTTCAAGCTGCTTGATTTCCGCGTCGCCCGCCTTGCCTTGCTGCTCGTCCATCAGCGACTTCAACTCTGCGCGCAGACGTGCCAGTTCCGGCGTGTCGTTCTTGGCGTCCCATGCATCGGCAATGCTTCCCTTGAAGTAGCTGTCGTACTGTGCACTCCAAGTGAGTTGGTTGATCTTGTCGCGGATCGCCTTCTGGCGAGCGCGGTAGTCGGCATCGCGCGCGGAATCGCGGGTGCCGATGGCGTCGGTGCCCTTGAACATCATGTGTTCAAAGAAGTGACTGATGCCGGTGATGCCAGGGCGCTCGTTGACGGAGCCCACCTTGGCCAGCCAGCCAGCCGCCACGGTGTTCGGCTGGTCATGTCGCGGCACCAGCAGAAACTTCATACCGTTGGGAAGCGTGAAGACTTCAGGCTCCACCTGCTGGGCGTGAGCCGCAGGGGCGAAGACGAGGGTGGCGGCAATCAAGGTGACAATGGTGGCGAAGCGCATGCATTTCTCCGTTGCGGTGAGGTGTCTGGCGTGGTTCCGGGACCACAAATCCGGGGTCGCGCAGGGTACTGCGGCTAATCCGACGAAGTGGGGTATTGAATTGGGTGTCTTCCGGGATATTGTTCTCTATATGCCCCGCACCACCGATCCCGTTCTCGGACGCTTCTCCCGTTGGATCGTCACCAGTGTTGTTGGCGGCATGTTGGCGATTGCCTCGCACGCCGACGCTCAACTGCGTGTGGTTGTTTACAACTGCACGGGTCTCGCGGGTGATCAGGTGGCACTCAAGGCGGTGATCGCATCATGTCATACAGATAACGTCGCGGGTTACGCGGCGCCTGTGGCGATGTTCCAGTTCTCCGAAGTGCACACCACGGATGCGGCGCCGCTCTTGGCGCTCGTGAATCAAGCAGCGCCAGCGGGTTACACCTACGCGCTTGCCACTTACACCGGCGTTGGTCAAGACGGAGTGAGTGGTGCCGAGGCAGTGATTTATCGAACAGACTTGATGACCGAGATTCCGTCGGCGCATGTGGACTTGCCAACGGGTGGAAGTCGAGACTCCGATCGGTGGCTCTTCCAGTTGAACGGCTACACATCAACCGCCGCGCGCTTCTACGTGTACGGATCGCACTTGAAGGCTTCCACTGGTACCACCAACGTGGATTCTCGCCTCGCTGGCGTGCAGTTGCTGCGCTCCAATTGCGATGCGCTGGGTGCTGGCGTTCGCGCGCTGTATTGCGGCGACATGAATTTCTACACCAACACCGAGAGTGGCTACGCAGCGTTCATGGCGGCGGGCAACGGCGCTGCAGTTGATCCACTCGGTACCGCCAACTGGACCGGCGCGACCAATGCGTGGAAGCACACACAGAGCCCGCGCGACATTCTTGCGAACGGCCTCATCGGTGGTGGAGTTGACGATCGCTTTGACTTCATGCTTCCCACCACGCAAATGATGGACGGTAACGGACTCGCCTTCATTCCCGGTAGTTACCGTTGCGTGGGTAATGACGGCAACCACTACAATCTCGCGATCAATACCGGGGCAAATTCGTACTTTCCTGGCGAATCGGCGCGCTCCAATACGCTTGCCGCAAACCTCTTTGCCGCTGCCGACCACATGCCCGTGCTGGCAGATTTCCAAGTGCCCGCATGGAACACCGCGGTGCTCGGCACTGTGCCCGCGCGTGTCATGCAAGGCGCAACCGCCGTCGTCGCGCAAGTGCGCGTCGCGAACGATGCTCCTGGCAACAACATCATCGGCATCGACGCGCTTGACTACACCGTCACCGGTACCGGAGTGCTCTCTGGTGCTCTTTCCGGCACTGCGGCGCTGACGCCTTCGTACACCACGGTGAACGTCCCGGTCATCACTTCGACGGTTGGCTTACGCACGGGCACAGCCACAGTGACAAGTAGCAATGAAGCTGTTCAAAACCCCAGCATCGCGCTGCCAGTGAGCGTACAAGTGTTGCGGGTGAGCAATGCTTCGTTCTCGACCACCGCTGATGCCAACACGGTGACCATTCCCATGATCGCCACGGTTGCTGGTCCAGCGGTTGATGCATTGATTGCGGTTACAAACTTTGGTTTCAGCGCCGATCAGGCGACTCTCGATATTGACTCGGTGCAGATTCCTAAGGGACCATTCTCGTATGTCAGTGGTGCCACCACGGGCATCGGCGCAACGGCAGGAAGCGTTCGTGTTCGCTTCAATCCCACCGGCTTGACCCCTGGTGTCTACACCGCCAACGCCATCATTCAAGTCAGCGATGAAAATGTCCCCGGTGCCGCAGCGGCGCAGATTGTTGCTTCGCTCAGCGCCACCATCGGCGGCGGTAATCCAGCCGACCTGAACGGCGACGGCGTGGTGAACGGTCCGGACCTCGGAATACTGCTCGCCGCTTGGGGCGGCTCCGGCCCCGCTGACTTGGATCAGGACGGCATCGTTGGTGGCGGCGATTTGGCCCGTCTGCTTACTAATTGGGGCTGATTCGTACAAGTTCCCCTCGCCCGCGACATCACTGAATGCAGACTTCCTGATCCCATGGTTCCACATCCTTACCGTCGTCATGCTGGACTCACCGCACTTGCAGTGGCGTGTGCTGCGCACTGTGCGTCAACAGTAGTCGCTGAAACAGCAGTGCTCCGATCAGTCGCTGATGTCACGCTGATTGAACCCAACGACGGCCTGCAATACGCGCTGGGCGCGGCCTACAACATCTATTGCGGTCGCGTCGGCGTGAATGGCGGCGGCACATTGCGTCGCGCAGTGGTGCGCTTTGACCTGTCATCCATTCCTGCTGGCTCCACCATTCTTTCGGTGAGCTACAAGGCGTACATGAGTCAGACCAGTTCCGGCGCGAACGACTGCAAGTTGCATCGCATGCTTGCTCCGTGGGGCGAGGGAACCAGCTTTGCGTTCGGCGGCGGCGGCACCAGTCCAGAAGTGAACGACGCCACGTGGAAATACAACTTCTGGCCAACGTCAACGTGGGCTGTTCCGGGCGGGGTATTTGTTCCCTCCGCCAGTGCCACCAAGAGTGTGAACGCAGTGGGCTTCTACACATGGGCCACCGTCCCCGCCTTAGTAGCGGATGTTCAAGCGTGGCTCGACACGCCCGCCGTCAACTATGGCTGGGTGATGGTGGGGAATGAAGCAACGCTGGAAACAGCAAAGCGCTTCGATTCACGGGAAAGTTCCGACATCACCCACCATCCGACAATCACCGTGGCCTACACGCTTGCATCAGCAGCGCCCGGCGATTTAAACGGCGATGGCAAGATCAACGGCGTGGACCTGGGCATTCTGCTTACTGCATGGGGCGGAACCGGGCCAGCGGACTTGAATCGCAATGGAATTGTTGAGGGCGCTGACATTGGAATCTTGTTATCCAACTGGCAGCCGTGATGCGCGATGATGGTGAGCGCGGGACTGCGCCATCGTTGTATTAATGCTGCACTGCACCGCTCGCCGCTGCAAGATTTACGCAGTCACCTTGAGCATCTTTGCAATGCCCCCGACCGGGCGATCGTTCGCACACTCAAGCGCAGCGATGGCGTCAACGGCTTCGATGCCCTTGGTGACCTTGCCGAATGCCGTGTATTTGCCATCAAGATGCGGCGCACTGTTCAGGCATATAAAGAACTGACTGCCTGCAGAGTCTTCATGGACCGAACGTGCCATGGAGACGACACCCTTCTCGTGATGACGATCATTGAACTCTGCAGTGAGTTTCCACTCGGGTCCGCCGGTGCCATCACCCTTCGGGC
>JBILYM010000342.1:0-2714 GCA_044377725.1 Phycisphaerales bacterium | reverse complement strand
ATCGCCAGCGACACTGGTGGTTCGCTCGCCGTGACCCGCGGCGCCCGCCTGAACTGCGTCGGCAACGCGCAGGAGCCAATCATCTTCACCTCCAAGGTTGACTACAACACTTGGACCCCCACCAATCCGCGCGGACAGTGGCGGGCGACTGCCAACGAGTGGGGCAACCTCACCATCTGTGGCAACGCATACATTGCTAAGTACGGTCAGGGTGCCGTTGCCACCAACACGGCTGCGCCGAACGCTGGCAATTACGCCAACATGGAAGGCTTGGTTGGATCCGGCACCCCGGGCGACACGCGCACTTTCTACGGTGGCGGCAATGACAACGACAGCAGCGGAGCGCTTCGGTTTGTTTCCCTGCGGTACGGCGGCAAGGTGATCGGTCTCGGTAACGAGCTGAACGGCCTTTCGCTCGGTGGCATTGGTCGTGACACTGTCATTGATCACATCGAGATCATGAATAACGTCGATGACGGCATTGAAATTTGGGGTGGAACCGTCAGCCTCAAGTATTTCACCGTCTGGAACAGCGGGGACGATTCGTTCGACCTCGATCAGGGATGGCGCGGTCAGGCGCAGTTCGGCCTGATCGTGTCCGGTTACTCGCTTCCCGGTGCAGCGTCAGGTTCGGGCTTCCCGGATTCGGCAGTTGAAATGGACGGCGCTGAGAAGTCTGATGCTCAGCCCGTAACCACCATCGCTCTGTACAACATGACGTTGGTCGGTCAGCCCGGGAGCGGCAGACATGCCACCAAGTGGCGCGACAATGCCCGTGCACAGTTCAATAATTGCATCTTGATGGACACTGGTGCCCAAGTCATCCGGAACGACAACACCGACGGCGAAGCCACCGGTGGTCAAACTGGCTACGGTTACAACGGAACCCCGACATGGGCTGACACTTGGACCACGAACTACAACGTGTACTCCGCCGTGAATCCGTTTGCGACTCCAGCAACGGCGTACACCGCACAGTCGAGCGGCAAGTTGATTCAGTTCACTGACACCGTGTTCTTTAACAACACCAACGCTGCCGCGTACACCGAAGCGGCTGCTCGCGGCGTGTTCGCAGCAGCGAACAACAACGTGGTAGCCACTGCAGGCTCGTCGCCGATTGCTTCTATCACTCGTGCCCCGAGCGTCTCTAACGGCTCGTTCTCCGTTTCGAATGTGATCTTCCTTGATCCACTCGCTCGCAACGACGCTGCCACCAGCGTGGGTTCAGCTCCAGCTACCAGCTTCTTCTCCGCTGCAAATTATCGCGGCGCGTTCAGTAGCACGGAAAACTGGCTCTGTGGTTGGACTGCTGCATCGCAGTACGGCTACACCAGCTCGAACTGCGCTGCTCCTTGCTTGGCGGATTTGAACGGTGACCGCGTAGTTGGCGGACCTGACCTTGGGTTGCTGCTCGGCGCCTGGGGCGGCTCTGGTTTCGGCGACATCGATGGCGATGGCGTCTGCGGGGGTTCTGACTTGGGTAGCTTGCTCGGCGCCTGGGGCGCATGCCCGTAAGTTCGATGGGTTTAGTGATCGATAGAATTGCTTGATCGAGGGGCGTCTGGTGGAGGAGAGTTTCTCTCCACCAGACGCCTCTGACTTCTTTACTTCGGCTCCATGCACATGTCCTACACCCGACTTCTCAGCTTTGCGACTTTGGTCATTCTGGCACTGGGGGCACTGCCTGCAGCGTGTTCGTCGGGGAGCACCAAGGATCGCTCGGGAACTGGAGTGTCGGATTCTTCGATGTCGGCGAAGGCGTCTGGAACGACGGTTTCGCCTCCATCAGCCGAGTTCATGAGATCGCGTACGTCACTGCTTGCGACTGCGTTTACGGTTGCCTCGCAAATGCCGATGAATCCGCACGAGCGGGATCGCGCTCGCGTTCAAGAGTCGGTTGTGCAGGCGTGCCTTGAACTTGGTCTCCTTGACCAGGCTGCGCAATTCGCTGACCAAATGCAAGGATGGCGCCAAGGAATTGTCCTGGCGTTGCTTGGCCAACGTTACGCAGGGCTTGGCCAAATCGACAAGGCCCGTGAGTATGCCGCTCGCGCACTTCTGGTGGATGTGGGCGAGAGCACGTGGGGGAAAGACTTCGTTGCCACGGAGGTCGCGCGGATCTATGTCAAGCTCGGCGATGAAGGCAAGGCGTATGCGACGGTTTCCCCGGCTCTACAAGCGGAGCGAGGTCGCATCGAAGCTGAACGGACCGCCAAACTTCCGGAGTCACAACTCGACGCGCAGGCCGATCAGTTTGATAAGGCCATTGCCACTATGAATTTCGATTTGGTTCGCGGCGCGATCGATGGATACCTGGCGTGGCTTGATCGGGTGGTTGATGATGCACCTCGCCGGGAGCGTGCGTTGAAGGCCTTGAGTGCGGCGATTCCGGGGCTGCCATGGGACCTGCAGGTACGGTGCAACGTGCAGTTGGCCGACGTGCTGTTTGCTCACGGCTATAAGGAATTGGCATCGCTGCAACTCGACCGAGCGGAGGAATTGTTCCGAGCGACGGTGTTTCTGCCCGAAGACACCGCCCCGCTTGGGGTAGTTGTCGTCAAAGCTCGAATCCGCATGGGTGATGCGAACGCGGCTCGCGCCGAGTTGCAGCGGTTGTGCGCCGAATTCGAGCCGCGCGCTGAAACAATTCAGAATTTCCTTCGCGCCGCCTCTTGGCGTTCACTTGCCGAGGGGTACCAGTTACTTGGTGATAC
>JBILYM010000341.1:0-2716 GCA_044377725.1 Phycisphaerales bacterium | reverse complement strand
ATTCTGATTGAGCGCGCCGATTTGACTCAACTCGCTGACTTCTGGTGCTACTTCCAAGCGGATGCGGCCATCGCCAAGAACTTCGGGTCGGAAGTTGAGGCGGATACCGAACTCCTTGTATTCAATGGTGATGGTGCTACCACCACCAACGACCGAGCCTTGCACGATTGGAATTGGGAACTCGCCGCCGACGAGGAAGGTGGCGCTCTCGCCGCTCACGGCAACAAGGTTTGGCTCTGCAAGCAACCGGATATAACGGTTTTCACTGAGTGCCTGCAGGTACACCTCAAGATCCGCGCCCGTTACTCCAGCAAACAGCGTGGTGGCACTGGTGACTGGGTTGTTGCCGTACATAAAGCGCGGGTCGCCAACGGGGGCTCCGGGCGTTGGTTGAATGTTCACGGGCTGGAACGGCGTGCCGCCCGGCGACTGCACGCCTCCGAAGACACTGTTGCCGCCGATGATTGCACCCGCAGCAAGTTCGCGCAGGGCAGTTCGGCTTGCCTCTGCAATGCGAACTTTGAGCTGCACCTGTTGGATGCCGGCGATGCGCGTTACATCCACCCAACGAAGTCCGGTTGAGGTCATGAAGTTTCGCACTTGAACGGCGGTGCCCACATTCGGCATGTTGCCGCGCAGGGCGATGGTGCCACCGATGTCTTCTGCCTTGAGATCCACGCCAAAGAACTGCTTGAGTTGCATTTCCAGACCAGCGGTATCGCAACCTGACGCGGAGTTGGATGAGCCTTGCGGAGCACGCGACGGTGACGGAGCGCCTTGTGAGGTTGGCAAGCCTTCTAGCGCTTGGTTTTGGCGTCCCATCACAGTATTTGCAGATGTCGGCGCTGCGCCGGTTTGACCAGTGGCACCCTCGTCAGCAGAGCGCAGTGTGATTCCGATGACACCGCGCGTGCTTGCCAGTTCTACTTGCGCAGCTTGGTCGGGCGTGACTGCGAGCGTGACGCTCAGGCGGCGCGTGGGTGATTTGCGATCATTACCAACGGCGGTGCGAGTGCCAACAGCTTCATCGTTGACAGCAAGTACTCGGCTTCTTTCAAGCACCGTACGCGTGATGGTTTCCTTTTGGGTGGTGCCGCGAATGGGAACCTCAAGTGTTGCCAAGACATCAACCATGGCACCGGGATAGAGCGCAACGCTCGGACCCGCGTCGCGCAGGGTGACGGTGATTGCCCGGTACCCAGGCTCAAGTTGGCTGGCAATCGCCTCGCCGGAACCGCGTGCAGCTAAGTCGTCTTCGCGAATCAATTGGCCCTTTTGAATAGGAGCCACCAGCGTTCGTCCCTCTGCTGCGCCACCCGCTGAGAGGACGCGCTCGCCGTTGGCGTCCTTGACGCCGCGATCAGATTGCAGATCCGCTGCCACGATGAGATGCCCGGCTGGCAAATCCTTGCTGGCGTAACCCATTGGCTTTGACGCGGGGCGCGCTTCGCTACTGTCGCTATCGGTGAACCGCGAGACGACCGCGTAGACCAAGATCGCCGCTACGAAAGACAGCGCGATGCCGATGATGAGCAGTCTGTTCCTTGGCATTTCGGGCATGGTCCAGTCACGCGAGTTGCGTTATCGGGTGATCAAGCCCATCGGCGTTTCCTGAGCAGTTTCGAGAAACTGCAGGGCATGTTGTAGGAACCGTCGGCGATGAAAAACCGCTGGCGGAATACGATAATGTTCGATAAATGATTTACAGAGCGCGACCAAGCATTCAATTCATAAAACTACAAATTTATGAATTAGGCTCGCGCACCATGGATGCCCGACCTCGCAGCGTCTGCGGCAAGGGCATCAATCGGCTCAACCCCAAGAGTTTGACCGTCGCATACTCCACCTCAACATCCACCCTGATTGATGTGCCCGCCACTGCGGCGGCGGGGTCTGCGGGGGTAATGGTGACGGTGGCGTTCGGCATTCCCACACCAGTCAGTGACTGGCGAACGGTTGCTTCGATGCTCTCGGCACTGGCTCCAGACAGAGCCGACTCACGCGCGCCGATTCGAGCTGCATGTTCAAGTTGAACGCAGCGGAGTATCACCCAGCCGTACTCAAATCCTGCGAAGGTGACGAGGAGCAAAATGGGCAGTGCGAACACCATTTCAACCGCCTCTGCACCGCGTCGGAGTGTGCGAGATGGGTGGCTTGGTCGGTTCACTTGAGTGCTCCGAAGTATTCCCAGTACCACCACGACACGATCGTGCCAGCAAGAATGGCTGGTGCGAACGGGATCCACCCCTGCGGGCGCGGACGAGACACCGTATTTGGCCCGTTTGGGACTATGCCCTCGTCTTCTACTGGTCCGATGAACTTACCGCGTACCGCGTGTTTCGCGGCGAATTGAAGCATGCTAAAGCTGTGAAAAATGGCGATTGGCACATCGCGGAGACCGCCGCGAAAGGTAATAATCGTTACGGATTGCACGAAACCGGTGATCGCCACCCCCAGCATCAGAATCATTGAGGCATCAAATCCCAACCAGCTGCCGAACGCGAGCATGAGCTTCGCGTCACCCGCGCCGCCGCCCATCAGGATGTACGCGATGACCAAGAACAGTCCGGCGGTAACCATGCCGGCTACGGCGTGCCCGACGGCCGGAAGACCCTGAGTGCTGGCGTACAACAACCCGCCCGCGAGGAGGGGCAGTGTGAGCCAGTTTGGAATCCGGGTGTTACGCAGATCGGTGATGGAGGCCACTACGCCTGCA
>JBILYM010000340.1:0-2718 GCA_044377725.1 Phycisphaerales bacterium | reverse complement strand
ACCCGCTTGGTCCGGTGTCTGGTTCGTACCGGGTGCTCCGCGGCGGCTCGTGGCGTTTCAGCACGGACTTCGTGCGCTCCTCGTACCGCTCCATCAACTCGCCCGGCAACACGCTCAACAACATCGGGTTTCGCGTCGCGCGGAACCCCTGATTGCTTTCCTTGACTCTCTTTCCTCTTCCTCTTTGCTTTCTTCTTCCTTCACTGAAGAATTGCGCTCACCCCGCATATCAAGTGCTGCCACTGTGACCCGGGGGCCCGGGCGGAGGTGGCGGTACTGGTGAGGGCGCCTGCGCCGCCAGTTGCTTAGCAACCTCATCCATCTCTTCAAGCCGCAGCAGTTTTTCGCGGAATGAGAGCGCTCGAAATGCCTCGTGTTGCGCGCGACGGAGTCCTTCGAAGGTGACCAAACTCCAGTCGGTGGGTTCGGGCGCTGTCATGGCACGTCCCCGTGGAGTTGGCGGAGCTCCGCGATGTCGGCTAAGTCCTGTGGTCGCCCGGCGTCTGCCTTCATGCGCAGGAGCGCCTCCAGACGGAGGATGCGGAGCGGCACGCCGGGGGCAATTTCGACCACCTTCGCGGCATGGTGCTCGGCGGCAAAGTCAAAGTGCTCCGTTGCGAAGATATCGATCGGAGTTTCGGGGTAGCGCTTACTGTGGAAGGCCAGTACCGCCGCGCGTTGTGCTCCGATCCATCGCGCGCGCGTTTGTGGATCTGCCAATTGATCGGCGGTCAGTGGAATCGGTCGGTGGCTACAGAACTCATCAATTGAAGGCCAGTTCCACTCCGCCAACTCTCTCGTTCTACTGACTTTCGTGGCCGGAGGGTCGTTGCGGTATCCGAGCCGAGCGAGTACCGCGAATGCGGCAGTAACTGACGGTGCGTCAAGCGGAATGACCAGGTCAAGATCCGGCGTCTGCCGCCCATAGCCGTGCGCCACCACAGCGACGCCGCCGACCACTAGAAATGGAACGCCGGAGCTGTTCAGCGCACGCGCGATAGTCTCAAGGTTGGTGAGTTTCATGCTTGGTCCCCCGCTGCGCCAGGCGGCAATGGAACGCTGGTATGCGGCAATGATGAAGCTGGTGAGTTTCATTCTTGGTCCCCCTCTGCGCCAGCGTGTGGCGCAGGCGTTTTGTACGTTCAGCATAGGAGATCGCGTGCGAGGGAGCGGGGGTGGCCTCCGCCCCATTACCGCCTCTGATTGCCATGATTTCCTGCGCTTCTTCTTGCCACACCGCGGATGCGTCCTAAACTCGAACTTTACGGTTCGGGATTCGTACTCATCGCTATGGGCATCCTCCGCACTCAACTTCTTGCGTTCGCTGCGCTCTGTTGCGCGGGGGTTGGCGTGGCGTGCGCCGACATGTATCTGCAAGGTGTGAACGGCGACCACGCCATGAGCGCAACGCATGACCGCTTCTACGCTGGTGCGGGCAAGGAGTTTGTTGGCGAGGGGCTTGATTGGTCTGGCGTTGGGCGTTCCTCAAACGGAACATGGGTGACCATGATCTCCCCGACGCACTTTGTAAGTGCCAACCACTACCACCCAAACGCGGGCGACACGATCACCTTTCATGAGGACAACAATCTTGGCGGAGTGACGCACGCGTACACGGTGGCCGCTGATGCGTACGCCACAACGTATGACGGCGTGTCCTCCGACCTGTGGCTGGGGAAACTCACCGCACCGCTCGACCCGGCGCATCATGTTGCAACGTATCCCGTGTTGATGCTCGGTGCGGATGCTTCCTACATGGACCTGCACATCATGGCGTACGGAGCGCCGGATCGAGTGGGTACGGGGATGATCGGCGCGGTGGTCGATGACTTTGAAATTGGCCGCACGCGCACCATGCGCTGGTGGTTCCACGCAGAGGGAGGAACCGGCACTGGCGCGGGCGACTGTCACCTGATTGGTGGCGACAGCGGCGGTCCAAGCTTTGCGGTGTTGCGCGGCCGGTTGGCATTGGTGGGAGTTCACTTCACCACCAACGACACGAACGGAGTGTTCGATCCGGAAGATTCGTGGCCCCTTGGATTCGGTTGGTCGGGCGACTCGTTCGTTCCGTTCTATGTGGATCAACTCGACGCGCATATGGGCCCAGAGCGCACCGAACGGATGTGCGGCGTGGCAGACCTGAATTGCGACGGCCAGGTGAACGGCCCGGACCTTGGTCTCTTGCTCGGCGCCTGGGGGCAGGTCGGTGCGGCGTTTGACCTTACTGGCGACAACCAGACGGACGGGGTGGATATGGGGGTACTGCTGGGGGCGTGGGGAAGCTGAGCCATGAGTGGTGAATTTTGGCAGTTATAATCAAAAAACGTTAAATCACAGACTTTTGACTTGACGTTTTTCGTTTAAAACGGTATAAAATCACCATAGATGGGCAATAAACATCAAGTAAAATTGGGAGCGTTCTTTGCTGACCATCCGGTGTTCACATTGGACGAGGTCTCGTCATTCGCAGCGCAGCGGCTGAGCCCTGCCGCGGTGACGGCCAGGCTCAGTTACGCCACGCGCACGGGACGCATTCGATCAATATCGCGCGGGATATATGTGGTGACCCCGCCCGGGCGGTCTGCGCTAACAACCCACGTCGATCCGTTCCTTGTTGCACTTGCTGCCCGTCCAGATGCAATCTTCTCGCATCACAGCGCGCTGGAATTGCTGGGGGCGGCGCATTCTGCGTGGTCGACATGCACGCTTTATTGCAGT
>JBILYM010000079.1:0-8278 GCA_044377725.1 Phycisphaerales bacterium | reverse complement strand
CACCTTGCCCCCTACCAGCGCGCGCTTGTCGCGCGTATGACTCTTCCTTCGTCTTGCCATCGGGATCAACAAACGTCAACTTCACGTTGCCCGATTCATCAATCGAATAGTCGATTCGTGATGTTCGACTCGACACCTGATAGGAGAGGGACCACGCCTTCGGACCGGTCTGCTTGAAGCCGGTAATGCTGGCACCACGTAACGGCTGCAGCGATGGACGAAACGGCGCGGCGTGCGCTTGCGGCGAGATCTCGTCACCATCGACTGTGACGTTTCCGCGCATGCCCCCGTTGATATACGGATACGTCTTGCTGGCGTGGTAGTGATATGACTTTGTACCGCCGCCAATTCCTTGGCCTGCCGCAACGGTGCATTCGTGACCATTGAGTTCATCGAGCACACCAGTAGCGCCAAGCGGGCAAGCACCAGCGGTGCCGGGCTTCGCCTTCGGGTTGTACAGCCCGTAGATTGCAAAGCCATCAAGCGCGAATGCAATGGGGTTACTTGGGCCAACGATCGTCTGCAGCGAAAGCGGAGCCGCGTGATAGTGATAGTCATCCGCACGGCCGCAATGCCCGCCAAACTCGTCAAGCTCGCCGATCGCGAAGGAATCTTCGCCACGATTATTCAGCGCGTTAAAGATTGGTATGCCGTTTGCCGCAAGCGCAATGGCGCCGCGGCGAAGTGAAGTCTTTCCAGAGATCGGGCGCTCTGCGAATGTCGGCTTTAATGGAATCTTCCACGCGTTGTCCCCGGTGTATGCCTGCGGAATGGGCACCTGCTGTTGCCACGCGCGGATACCCACCATCATGGTGAATTCCATGGGCGCGTGCGGCATACCGTCCGATTCAACGTACAGCCATTGCGAATCCGCATGCGTACGAACAGCGGGCGCAAACGGGACGAACGGCGCAACCTGCCACGGGGCCGATGCGGCGGGAGGCACTGCGGTCGACGCGGCAGCTGCACCTGCTGCCGGCGCTGACTGGCTTTGCGGCTGATTCAGCGACGACACTCGTGCTGGCGCAGATGTTGAGAGCGGCTGCTCCAAGAGCGCGGGCGGAGCACCTGGCTCGGGCGGGTGCGCGAGCGCGAGCGATGCGCACACAAGTACCGGTCCCAGCAGTACCGCGACAGGCCATCGATCTGCGTTCATCATGTGACTTTCCGAAAGATGTTGAGATACAAGCAACCTGAAGTATGCGCCGCCATGATCAGAACTCACTATTGCCGCACAACGCCAAGGCGGGACACACCAATTTAAGAAACCGACTTCCGGTCGATCGTTACAGCGGTTTCTCAAGCACCTCAAACACCAAGTCCGCGCGCCGCGGAGTGCCAGCGCGCGGGTCGTGGTACGGGAACGGCTCCCGCTTGCCCGTCACTACATACCCACGCCGCGCATACCACGCGATCAGCGTTTCGCGTTGGGCGATGACCGTCATGCGCGCGCGGGTCAGGCGAAGTTCTTCGCGGATGACTCGTTCCGCCTCGGCCAAGAGTTGGCGTCCGATGCCACTCGCCTGCAACGTCGGACGCACTGCAAACATACCGATGTATCCCGCGTCGCCAGCATCGTCAATACGAACGCACGCCACCACGCTGCCATCTTGTTCGGCGATGCGCACGCGCGAACACGGCCCGCGCACGACCTTCGAAACTTCGTGTTCGTCAGTGCGCTGGCCATCAAGTAAATCGGCTTCTGTAGTCCAGCCCGCGCGACTGACCTCACCGCGGTACGCGCTTTCAATCAGCGCAACGAGCGCAGGGACATCATCATTGGTCGCTGTGCGAAATGTGATCTCGGCGTTCATGTGCGAAAGTATAGGAATCACTTCACTACTTCACCGCTCATCTTGGTGTCCGGCACGTCCGCCGCCATCACTGACTCGGAGCGCCCTTGCACCAAGTCATCAATCATCAGTACAAAGCCGGATTGCATGGCTGTTTTCATCGATACACGCGTGGCAATCACTACTTCCGCTGCCGCGGTGCAACTGGCGGTTGATTGCCAGACCAGATCACCAGTGGACGTGTCCCACAGCTGCAGCGACACATCGACCGTCGTCCAAAATGTTCGGCCGAGCGTCAGCCCAAGAAAGTCGAGTCGCGGACCAAAGTTGCTCACGGAACCTGCCAATGTTGGCACCAGAATGTGCCGCACCCCGATGGCCTTTCCAATTTTGGACAAGCGGTCGTAGTCCATCACTCCACCATCGCGATACGAAATTGCCAGCAAATGCCAGTCGTTGGCGAGGCCCGCTTTATTGATCCGCGAAGCAGTCACGCCGGCATCAAGTACGGTCTCACCGTGTTTGCTTGACAACAGCGCTGCATGAAGCGCCATACCCGTCAACGCCGAATAGCCCGGCGCCGATGGCGCTTCCGCCGGAAGAACTGCGCATGAAGGCGGCGTCGAAAGCAGCAGACCCTTTGGATCCGGATCCAATCGATACGCCACCGAGTGTGACTGCGCAACCATCTTGAACCCATCGGAACTACAAGCCGCCAGTAAGAGGAGCGGCAAGAGCAGTGCGTAGCGATGTGGAATGCGTCCCATATTGGCCCCAACATAGCGCCAAATCCGTCTGTCTGAACCATTCATACACAGAGACCGCGCTTTCCACGCACCTGCGTGGGTTTGACACAGCCGCCGCACTGCTCGACAATGCCCCCTTCCTCAAGAAACCACCTATGAACCTACGCACCACTGGCATCGTCGTCCTTGTCGTTCTCCTCATTGCACTGTTGGCTTCCACTATTCACTATGCGGGCAAGGCCACCGACGCAGAGACAAAGCTCAAGGCTGCAGAGTCAAGCGCGCAGGCATCAGCCGCCGCCGCCGATGCCAACGCCTCCAAGTTGGTTGAGCAGTCCGCAAGTAGCCGCGCCGAGATTGAGACGCATCGCTCCAAGCATGAGCGGCTTTCAAAGGAGAATGCTGACCTCCAGCGACAGGCTGCTGAGGGCACCAAGGCTGCAGAGGCACATCGCAAGACCCTGGCAGAACTTTCGTCAACACGCGAGACTACGGAGCAACTGAAGGCCGAGCGCGACGAACTCAAGCGACAGGCCGCCCAGGCCCGCGCCGAAGCCGATGCAGAACGCGCCGCCCGAGCCAGCGCACTTGCCGCTTCGGACGCACGAACAGCTCCGCCGATGGCCCCACGCAACAACGGATCAAACGAGCCCGTTGGCCCGTCCATCTATTGGATGGAGAAGCCGTGGTACCCAAATCTTGAACTGACGAACACCATGTGGCTGTACCGCAATCCGGCCAAGACCGATGCCCAGCAGCAACTTGAGTACCGCGAAGCGGAAGCCGAACTCCGGCGCCGTGGTGCGCTGAAGTAAATCACTTCGGTACTGACTTGAGGGTCCTCGGCAGGTAGCCTGCCGCCGTGAACAGCACAGAACGACGCGCATTTCTTGTGCACGCAACTGCCTTGGCAGCATGTGGTGCATCAATGGCCTCTCCACTTGCTGCGGGGGCTTCGGCACCATCAACACCGCCGGATACGACACCGCCCGACCCCGCGCCCCCAGTTGCAGCACTGCCGCCCCTGTCTTCTGAGATCACTGCCAACACACTGGCGGAAGCAGAAAAACTTGCTGGCATCACCTTCACTGAAAAGGAGCGTGCGCAGATCGTGCGCACGGTGAATTCGCTGCGCGAGCAGTTCCAGGCGCGCGCAACACTGGGGTACCTGCCGAATCAACTCGCGCCCGCAGAGGTATTCCGAGCTGAGCTTCCAGGAATGCCGTCGGTGGCAGTCACTACTGAAGGTGACCCACTTGAAACACCGCTCTACAAGTTGGCAGCGCGCACGCCAACTGACAAAGAGCTGAACTATGAATCAATCCCAATGCTTGCCGCCATGTTACGCGCGCAAGTTGTCAGCAGTGAACGCTTGACAACATTGGCTCTTGATCGATTTGATCGTCTCAATCCAACATTGTTCTGCGCCATTACCGTGGTGCGAGAACAAGCGCTCACACGCGCGCGTTCCATGGACGCGGAACTGCGCGCGGGCAATGTTCGTGGGCCACTCCACGGCATCCCCTATGCAGCCAAGGACCTGCTTGATACCGCTGGCATACGCACCACCTGGGGCGCGGAGCCTTGGAAAGAGCGCGTTCCCACCAGCAATGCATGGGTCATCGACGCACTCGACCGCGCCGGCGCCGTACTCACTGCCAAGACTGCCGTTGGTGCACTTGCCTACGGCGATATCTGGTTCGGCGGCACCTGCCGCAACCCATGGAATCCCGAGCAAGGGTCAAGCGGTTCCAGCGCGGGCAGCGCGTCAAGCGTGGCTGCGGGAATCGTTCCGTTTGCCATCGGTACGGAAACACTCGGCTCCATTGTGAGTCCGTGCACCCGGTGCGGCGTCAGTGGATTGCGACCAACCTTCGGCCGAGTCCCACGCACGGGATGCATGGCACTGACATGGTCCATGGACAAAATCGGCGCCATCGCGCGCCATGTATCTGACTGCGGGATCGTGCTGGGCGCCATCAATGGATTTGATCCGCACGATGCCTCCAGTGTTTCGCAACCGTATCAATGGTCGATGCGCCAAGACGCGCGCGGCCTGCGTGTGGCCTATGTCCCCGAGTGGTTTGCAGGCGATGCAGCGGCCGGCTATCAACCCGTTCTTGATGCGCTCCGCGAGGCAGGCGCAGTCCTTGTTGAAGTGAAACCCCCGGAAGTGGATTCCGACGCCCTCATGCTGCCGGTCGTCGCCGAGGGCGCAGCAGCCTTTGAAGAATTGACACGCGGAAATACGGATGACGCACTCGCATGGCAGGCTGATGAGGCATGGCCAAATACGTTCCGCCAAGCCTGGTTCATTCCAGCCATTGAACTGCTGCAAGCATCACGCCTGCGCCGACGTGCCATGGAAACAATGCACACGTGGTTTATGCAGTTTGATGCGGTAGTGGCGCCACCATTTGCTGGCGACTTGCTGCTTCTCACCAATTCATGCGGACAGCCATGCGTTGTCGCTCGATGCGGCTTTGAGAATCCGCAAACGCCACGTAGCGTGACCGTGATGACACGCAACTTCGATGAAGGAACTGCCCTTCGCGTGGCGAGCGCCATTGAAGAAAGACTCGGAAAGTGGGACCGGTTTCCGTCGCTTTGAGTTATTCCCGCCACGCTTTGTGTTCGAATTGCTGCAAGCCTTGCGAAACCTGCTTGGTATTTCAACAGCTCTGTCATAGGCTGAGTGCTGTGACCTTCAAGCGCCATGCTGCCACCGCCGCCATCACCGCCCTGCTTCTAGCAGCATCGGCAAGTGCAGACACGCCGCCCATTGTGCGCGCGCCGCAGGACGAAGTCATCTATCAAATCTTGCCGATCGCCTGGCGCGATTCAAACCTCGACACTGTGGGATCGGCGTCCACCCGCTTTGGTGACTTCGGCGGACTTGCTGCCACAGAGAGTTTGGATTACTTGCAGTACCTCGGCGTGACGATGGTCTATCTGCAACCGATCTTCCCGTCGGCGGCGTACCACGGATACCAGCATGGCCCCGCTGACCAACTGAATTCGCGCTTCGGTACCGAAGCGCAATTCTTGGCGTTCGTTGACGCCGCACATGCACGCGGCATCAAGGTAATCCTTGACTTTGTTGCCTACGGCATCAGCCACAATTCGCCGTACTACGCATCGGCGTATGGAAATCCATCAAGTACCTACGACCCGTGGCTGGCGTTCACCAACGCTGCCAACACTTCATACGTTGGCTCGCTGTACACCACGTGGAGCGGCTCGCAAGTTGGCTTTATCCACTGGAACCTTACGAACGCTGCCACTGTGAACACCGTCACCAACTGGGCGAAGAAGTGGCTTGACCCCAACGGCGACGGCAACACCGCCGACGGCGTGGACGGCTTCCGACTTGACCACGTGTGGGCCAGTGGCGGCGAAGGTTGGGGTGCCAACATCACCTTCTGGGAGTCCTGGTGCAGCGCGCTGCGCACCCTGCGTCCCGACGTCTTCATCTTCTGCGAGCCATCGGACTGGGGCAACTACGGCACCGACCTACTCACCGTGAACGCCTTTGACGCGGTGATCACGAAGCCTTGGCAGTTTGCTGCGCGTTCCGCGGTCACCAACCGAAACGCGTCGGGCCTGTACAGCTCTATGGCAACCACCGTTGCCGCGGTGCCCGCAGGAAAGTTCATCGTTGCGCAGACCAGCGACCACGACGCCAACCGACTTGCGTCCGATTTCGGCAGCAACAATGCTCGCCACTTACTCGCCGCTGCAATCCTGTTCACGCAGCCGTTCACACCGAACATCTACTACGGCGACGAAATCGGCATGAAGGGCACCAAGGCGGGCGGCATCACCGATGCGAACGATATTCCCATGCGCGAGCCGTTCAAATGGCAGGCCGTTGCCGGGGCACCCATGACCAACTATGCGGCGGCCATTGCTGGCACGCCACCTCCTACATACTCCGTCAACAACGACGGGCGCAGTGTGCAAGAGCAGAAAGGCGTTACGGGTTCGATCCTTGAGACCTATCGATCGCTGATTATCGTGCGCAAGAATTCCGTAGCGCTACGGCGCGGTGCGTATCTCCCGGTGACCTGCCCAAACACTGGTATCTACGCGTTCGTGCGCAGCGATGCGGCGGAGACCGTGCTGGTAGTCATCAACCTCAACTCCACCTCCGCAAGCAGCACGATTGATCTCAGCGCGTTCACCGTGCCATCATCGGGCACCGTTCCAACCAGCCTAGAAAACGGCACAACACTTCCACTCATCACCGCATCCAACAAGGCTGCGTATCCCGTCTCGCTCGCCGCCCGTTCGTGGTTCATCGCGCGCGCCGCGCTTTCCACGCCACAGGTGGTGACGCATCCGGACATCGACGGACGCTCGCTGCCAACTGATGCGGGCGCCGCCGCACTGCGTGCAACGCAAGCGTGCCTCTCATCCTTTGCAGACAACGTTGGCGAACTCAATCAGCTCTTTGCACGCGCTGACGGTGACGCGTTGCGCGTTTCCATCACCGGCAACCTGCCGGCAGACGGCACCTCGCTTGATCTCTTCATTGATGTTGACCCAGGCGCCGGCACTGGGCAAAATCGCCTTGTTACCGCGCACCTTCCTTCTCCACCCGGCGGACTGGCGCCGCTTGATGGCACCACCTTTGACGCGGGCTTTGCGCCTGACGCGCTCTATTACGTCAATACGGTTGGATCGCTCGTGTACGTCGATCGCGTGAACTTGCCCAGCGCGGGCACGCTTGCCACGAAGGATTTCCTTGGCACGGTGGCACTGAATTCGGGGCGCGGCGTACTCAGCGCCGGTGGAAATCCAAACAACGTGGAAGTTGGATTTGAGAACACCAACACCGCCGGCATCACGGCTGCAAGTGTTGCCAATGCCGCCACCGCCACCACGGGCATCGAACTACGCATTCCCTTTGCAGACATTGGACTCGCTCCTGACTTTGCAGGAACCGTGGCGCTGACCGCGTTCATCGAACGCGTTGACGGCGCCATCTCCAACCAGTGGCTCCCCGCCCTGCCCGCAGGAAGCGGCGACCCCGGCATCGCCCCCAACGTGAACAACATCCCCGGCACGCAACACCTGACCGTATTCCTTGGAGCCGTGGCCGACCTCAATGGCGACGGATTTGTGAACGGCATCGACCTTGGCATCATGCTCGGAAACTGGGGCCCAACGCCGCCTGGCTCCGGCATCGCCCTTGGCGACCTGAACCGCGACGGCACAGTGGATGGCTCTGACCTCGGTCGATTGCTTGCGCAATGGGTCACGAACGGCGGCTGAGGCTGAATAGATGCGCGATGCAGCGCAACACCGGCAACCCCTTGCGGCACCACCGTTAAACCCAACTTTGCACCAAACGCCCTCAATGCGGTAACTTTCACTTATTGGCTAAGAATTGAATCATCTTTACAGCCGCAGAATGTGAATTTCATTGTGGCATCTGTCCTACCTGCGCGTACGTTCTCATTATGGTCCCCCCTCGAAATCTGTTCGGCGCGCTGCTTGCCGCGCTGGTGACTGCGTCAGCCCACGCCCAAGGGGGCGCCACCTGCACCACATCCATCAACGAGTACTTCGTCGCGCCGGCATCGGGGTCGTTCTATGGGGCGGCGCAGACAGTCAATCTCTCTGGCTACACGCGCCTACGCCTGGTGCAAGACGGCTCGCCAAATTCTTCCGGCACGTGGGTCTCCGCACCGATCGCCAGCAACATCACTGAATTCACCGCGACGTTTCGATTCA
>JBILYM010000339.1:0-2720 GCA_044377725.1 Phycisphaerales bacterium | reverse complement strand
GACGATTTCATCGCTCTTCAATGCGTCAATCACGAGCAGGCTCCGATAGGAAAGACCGAATGTGCATGGAACGTTCACGAAGGGCACCGCCCAAACGCGAGCCGAGCAGTATAGCCCTGCCCCGCGTAGCCGCAAAGAGCCGAGAATATGCGCACCCCTGCCCCGGTACCCTCCTCCGGTGCCTCCAAGCGGAAATCAGCGATTCCCGGCCGTCCTGCACGTCAAGCGCGGCGAAGATTTCGACCGCGCCTACGCGCAGCGGCGCCGCCAGGACTGCGGCGGGATCATTGTCTACGCAGCGCGCAATGAGCTGCCGATCACGCGCATCGGACTGAGCGTCTCCCGCAAGGTTGGGAATGCCGTTGCTCGCAACCGATTGAAGCGACTGTTGCGTGAGGCATTCCGCGCGGTGCAGCACGAATTGCCAACCGGTCTTGACCTGGTGGTGGTGGCAAGACGACATGGCGAGTGGGACGCTGAACGGTATCGAAACGCATTGCATCAATCAGCGCGTGCACTCAATGCGTTGATTCACGGCACCGGGTCGTGACCACATCCGCCCCATGGGTTGCATCGCGCAATCCGGCATGCTGCAAGCCACGACCCACGCAACGCGCCGTGCCGCTCAATTGCTTCCACGCCATAGACAGAACATGATGGCTGAAATCGGCACCATCCACGCGTGAGCCATGCAATGCGGCGCTGATAGAAATGAATGCCACCAATACATGCGCGCGCCGGCAATCCAACGCTGGGCCGCTGCACATTGCCCGGCACAGCTTGCGCAGCACCATCATCGGGGTGTGCCCCGCCACGCTTCGCCTGCGCAGCGCCACGCTCGGCCTGACGCTGCTCAGGCATGTTGCACCGGATTACGTGTCCGACCAACGCCGGCAATTTCAACTTCAACAACGTCGCCCGCCTGCAAGAACACCTTCGGCGAACGGCCAAACCCCACGCCAGACGGCGTTCCGGTGAGGATCACCGTGCCAGCCAGCAGCGTGGTGCCACGCGAAAGTTCGGAAACAATGCGCGCTACGGAATGGATCATCAATGACGTAGACGAATCCTGCATGACCACGCCATTCAGACGCGTGACGATGCGCAGCGCCAGCGGATCCGGGACTGCAGATGCGGGCGTCACAGCGCTCATCGGGCAGAAAGTGTCGAAGCCCTTGCCCCGACAGAACTGACCGCCACCACCCTCACGCTGCCACCAACGCGCGGTGACATCATTCGCGGCGGCGTATCCACCAATCACGGTAAACGCCTCCGACTCTGGGACATCCTTACACGTGCGGCCAATGATGACCGCCAGCTCACCTTCAAAGTCGACCTGCGGTCCGTGCTCATCGCAAATGACCGGGATGACGATCGCATCACCATCGGCACAGGCAGACGCGGGGTTCTTCATGAACATCACCAGTGCATCTGGAGCCTTGCCACCCATTTCCGCGACGTGGTCGGTGTAGTTTTTTCCGATGGCGAGAATGGCTGGAGGAGGCGTGCGCATGGCGCGAAGGCTACCGGACAGCCCACCATGCAATCAGCGCTTGCGGTCCATGGAGCCTTCCTTGCGCTCCTGGTCCTCTGCAGCGCGCTTGCTCTCACGCTCCGCTTTCCGCGCGCGGTAGGCCTCCATGTTTGGAGGCTCCGGGAACAGATTCTCTGCCTTCGCCCCACCTGAACCGAGCGGGCTTGCTGCCAGGTCTGCCTCAATCCGCGCACGCGCCGAGTCATAGACCATGGCGCGCTGATCTTCCGGCAATCGGTTGTACACCGTGAGTCGATCAACCAGCGGCAGCGACTGATCTTGCATGATGCTCACCAACACATCTTCCACGCTGCGCTCAAGCGAACCGATCAGATCTGCAAGACGCGCGTCACCCATCTTGGTGCGGAAGTCAGTGAATCGATTGGTACGGAAATACTCAGTGAGATCGCGCGCGTACACCAGCGCCTCGTCCAACACCTTCTTCTTGCCAACCAAATATCCCTCTAAGAAGCCGCGCCGCAGGATGGCGGAGAGATCGGTGCGCGCAATATCAGGAACCATTTCGTACTCACCGAACGTGGCATTGCGTACAAATACATCCACCGGCGCCACGTACTTATTGTTGGGAATCAGACCGCCGCGACCGCACAGCTTGTCCAATTCATCAAGCAGTTTTTGTGCTTCCTCAACCTCACCAGCGTGGTACAGCTCGCGCACTGCCTGCGCCATGAAGTTCTCATAGAAGTCAACAAACGTATCCGGCCCGCCGCCGCGTGCCTTGTAATGCTTGCTGTACAGCTCGCGGAAATAGCGATCGATGGACTTGATCCAACGAATGTCATAGAGACGCGTTGGATTGTCCGTCGAGAACGGATCGACACGCATCAGGCCCGAGTGCGCCAGCGCCTGCATCGCCTGAATGGTGGTGCGATCGTCGTTGAGAATCCGGTAGATGTCCTCGTCGTTGTTGTAACGCTCCGCACCAATTTCCGCGCCCATCTTGGACCAATAGAAGGCGTGTGACTGCGGATGTCGCCAATCGAAAGGGCCGAATTCCTGTGTGTAGCGAGCCATCCGCGCTGGCTCCATGTTGTAGTCATCAATGAGTACACGCTTACGGAGGAACGTCACTATGTCATCAATCGCCTTGGCGTTCGCAGGGTCGGAGAAGACATCATCCATGGCGGCATACGCCGCGTCACGGCGACGGAACTGATCCTGCAGA
>JBILYM010000337.1:0-2726 GCA_044377725.1 Phycisphaerales bacterium | reverse complement strand
CGGTCGGCATATCGGCGGTCATCTGCTTTGGCTCGGTGGCAGGTCGTTCCACGGCTGTAGCGAGCTCATCCGCTGGCGCGGCGGTTGCGCTGGCAGCACCAGACTCCCCAGAAACCGACGCTTCGCCCGATGTTTCGGCGCCGTCAGTGGCCACCAATGGCTCAGTCGGCTGCTCGGTGCTTGCGCAGCCGGCGAGTGCGAGGGTGATGCAGCACGTTGAGATCAGGGTGGCGCGCATAACGAATCATGATACAAGCATCATCGCAGCGACTATCTTCCTCCCTCGCTGAACCCCACGGATCCCACGCTCCCCATGCTTCCCATGTTCCCTACACCCCCCAAACTCCCCATGCTCCTCACCGCCGCGTCCCTCATGCTGTGTGCATGCGGCGAACACGCCGGTCAGGATGTTGCAAGTGCTGGCGCCGGCGCCACCTGGCGTTGGCGCGCGGAGAAGATGGAAGTCAGCGCGCTTTCAACGCCGATGGTGGCGCGCACCGGCCGTGGATCCATGATCGACGCGCGTACTGAGTTCTTCGACAGCGACCGCGACGAGACCAAGGCCGTCGGTCAACTCACCGTGGTGGTGCGCTTTGATAGCAATGAAATTGGGCGGCAGTCCGCCGATCTTGCCGGAGTTGGCGGGCACGCCCGTGCCTGGGATTCAGTGACCGAGACCTACTCGATGCACATTCCACTCACCATCGATCCGCTACCGGGACGCATAGTGGTGTTGCAGGCCACCTTTGAAGGCGTTGATGGATCGCGGATGACGGCCTCGCGCGAGGTGCGCTGGCCGGAGACCCTGCGATGACCAACGCTGCATCCCTGCCGGCTCCGCGCCGACTGGGGATATTCGCAGCTGATTCACTCCTTCTGACGGCAGCACTGATCTGGGGCGTTACCTTTGTTGCGCAGAAATTTGCTACCGAACACATGGGGCCGCTGCTCTTCACGGGCATTCGATTTTCAATCGGCGCAGCCATTCTTCTGCCAATCGCACTGCCGCGCTTTCGACGCATTGCCTCCGGGCGGGCCCGTCGCAGCGCACTGCTTGGGGGTTGCCTCGCCGGATGCGCCATGGCGCTCGGCAGCACCTTGCAACAAGTGGGAATGCATTCCACCAGCGTGAGTAACGCGGGGTTCATCACTGGGCTGTACGTGATCATCGTGCCAATGCTCGGCCTCTTTGTTGGGCAGCGAGTCCGCTGGAACGTATGGATCGGTGCCATCTTGGCGGTGGCCGGGCTCTTCTATCTGAGCCTCTATGACCCATCGGGCAGCGCCACTGGAATTTCCATCAACGAAGGCGATGTGTGGGTATTGGCATGCGCCCTGGCGTGGAGTTTCCACGTGCAGATCATCGGTTGGGCGGCGCCGGACATTGATCCGTTCGTCATCAGTGTGGTGCAGTTTGCGGTGACGGGCGCCACCGCATTGGTGGCTTCACAAGTCATTGCGCACGGCTGGCCTACCGAAACATGGGGCGCGCGCGAAGTCTTTGAACTGGGAGCGTTGCAAGCGGTGGCGTGGCCGCTCGCCTTTGCCGCGTTGCTTTCGACATGCATTGCATTCACATTGCAGACCGTGGCACAGGGCAGCGCGCCGCCCGCGCACGCCGCCATCCTGTTGAGTCTGGAGAGCGTGTTTGCGGCGTTGGCCGAGGCAGTCTTTCTGGTGGCCGGGTGGACGAGCCTGGGCTCGCCCATGACGCGCTGGAAACTGGCCGGCTGCGCCTTGATGTTTGCGGGCGTGGTCTTGAGCCAATGGCGAATTCGGGCGCGTGCGGCGAGCGCATGACGGCAGCAGGTTCCTATACTGCGTAGCCCATGTCCCTTGAAATGTCAGCATTCCCAGCCGGAACACGCATCCGGGTCACCCAGCAGCTCCCCGCGGTGCGCCACGTCAGCACCACCACCATTGAGGGCACGGTGCTTCGTTACCGCCAGTCCGAAACCGGGAGTTGGTTTGCGCACAGCCAGCACGATCGCCTTTGGCTTGATCGGTTGGAGATTCAAAAGGACGACGGCGAGATCACCGTACTGAACCTTGATCAGTACACGGTGATTGAACCGAGCGATCGCGCTTAACTCAATCAGCTTGCCTGCTCGTGCTTGCAGATGCCTGCGCATGCAAGCTTGCCTGAACCCACGCGCACTCCACCTGCACTCATCCCACCAATCGTGGTGCAACCGTCACCTGCGTTCGGCCAGCGCGCCACGCGGCGCCCATGTCGCGGGCGATGTACTCGTTGACGCCGGCAAGAGTGAGTCGATCAAACTCCGCTGCGCTCTGTGCCAGGTCCATGGCCTCCCCAAGGCGCCACAATTGTGACGCAATGGTGGCCGCTCGAGCGCTGGAACTTTCACCACTCATGATCAGGCCTGCCTTGGCGCCCACCAGGGCGTCGCGGAACTCATCGGCGGTGATTCCCTGCTCGAATCGCTCCAGTTCGTGCATGATGCATTCCAAGGTGCGCGGGGCGCGTTCATGGGTGCTTCCAGCATAAACCTGCACCAACCCGCGGTCACGGCCCAGTGCCGAGGAGGCGCCGACGGAATAGCAAAGGCCGCGCTTCTCGCGCACCTCGGTGAAGAGACGGCTACTGCTTGCGCCGCCCAAGATTCGGATGGCCACGCGATGAGCGTGGGCGTCGGCGTCCCGGTCAGGCGGGGCATCGAAACCGATAGCAAGGTGGGTCTGTTGGGTATCAAGCTGCACCAAAT
>JBILYM010000338.1:0-2726 GCA_044377725.1 Phycisphaerales bacterium | reverse complement strand
GACCCTCGCCGCGTACGGCGGTTTCGGAAAGAACCTATGGCACACATCATCGCTGAACCCTGCATCGGAACGAAGGACGCCGCCTGTGTCGAGGTCTGCCCAGTGGATTGCATCCACCCCGGCAAGAACGAGGGCGATTTCGGTAAGGCAAGCCAACTCTTCATCGATCCGGACACCTGCATCGATTGCGGACTGTGCGTCGACGAATGCCCGGTCCATGCCATCTATCCGCAGGAAGACCTTCCTTCGGAGTGGACCAAGTACATCCAAATTAACTCGGACTTCTTCAAGACCCAGAAGTGACGGATCGCGGCGGCTGTCGGAGCCGCATACGCGCCCGCATTGATGGACTTCCGAACAACGACGCGCGCCGCAGATTGCGGCACGCGTCGTTTGTTCTTTTACGTTTGGACTTTTGCCCGGATTGGCATGATCCGCCATGATCGCCCATGATCGCCCATGATCCCCTTGGATCGTCTGACGCCGAGCATCCCCGCGCGTCTATTCCTCGCGCTGCTCAGCTGGCTTGTTGACGCCGCTTGCAACGTTGCCCTTCTCGGTCCAGTCGGTGGCGCGGCTGCCCAAGTTCAGTTCGCTGGGCATGGTCTTTCGGTACCCGAGCTTGC
The DNA here is from genome assembly GCA_044377725.1 of Phycisphaerales bacterium. GTDB lineage: Bacteria > Planctomycetota > Phycisphaerae > Phycisphaerales > SM1A02 > UBA966. The sequence continues at coordinate 2,100 of JBILYM010000338.1, read as the reverse complement.
GGATGATTTCCAGCACATCCGTCCACGAAGGAAACGTCTTGTGATTGACGCGCTTGAATGCGTCAATGGCCAGGAGGAACAGGTACTGCTCCCGGTTCATTTCGCCTTCTTCAGCGGTCTTGACGAAGTCCGTCAGGCGGCGCCCCGGACCACGGCGGCGTTCCAGATTGGTGGGATCCGTGGATAGATCGCGTCGGTCAATACCAACCCGTCGATCCACCACTTCCGGCGCCGGAGCATCGACGTGATCAGGGGTCTGAGCGGGGTCGCGTGGCTTGCGTCGATCTTCAGGAGTCATGGCCAAAGTGTATCCATCCGGCTTCAGGGAATTGCGTGGATACGATGCAGCCGATGCATTCGGACCCCTCGATGCGACCTGCCACCACTCGCTCCACTGTGATTGCCCGCATTGCGGCCGTTGCTGCAGTCATCGCGGTTGCCTTTGCCGCCGCTTCGGGCGCGGAAGCGATGCAGTCGCCACCCGCTGCGGCGACCCCGGCGCCGGCGCAAGTACCGGCACAAGCACCGGTCACTGCCACGGCAGCGCTTCCGCGCATCCTGGTGTTCAGCCGCACCGCCGGCTTTCGGCACGCCTCCATTCCGGATGGCATTCGCACAGTGACGGAAATTGGGGTTGGGCTTTGGAGCGTGGATGCAACCGAAGACTCGTCCGTATTTACTGCCGCCAATCTGAAGAATTATCGCGCGGTGGTGTTCCTCTCCACCACTGGAGATGTGCTTGACGACGCGCAGCAGAAGGCGTTCGAGCAGTACATCCATGCCGGTGGCGCGTGGGTGGGGGTGCACGCCGCCTCGGATACCGAGTACGACTGGCCGTGGTACGGCAAGTTGGCGGGCGCGTGGTTTTTAGGGCATCCAGCCGTCAATCAAGAGGCGACCGTCGTTGTTGAGGACCGGACCCACCGCAGCACGCGCATGTTGCCCGCGGAATGGAAGCGACTGGACGAGTGGTACGCGTTCCGCACAAACCCGCGGAGCAATGTGCACGTCTTGGCGTCGCTTGATGAGAAGAGCTACGACCCCGGCAAGGCATCCATGGGTGGCGATCATCCAATCATGTGGTACCACGACTTTGAGGGCGGGCGCGCTTGGTACACGGCCGGCGGGCACACCAAGGAGAGTTACACCGAGCCCCTCTTTCGTCAGCACCTGCGCGAGGGAATCGCATGGGCAGCAGGAATTGCGGACTCTAAGGCAGTTCCTGTCGCGGCGCCTGCCAAGCCAAGCGCACAACTCATGCAGTCAACGCGCGCGCACACCGTGCTGGCGGACGCGTCACCGATGCTGGCAGCGATTCCCACCTCGCTTGCTCTGGGCGGCGCATTCCTGGTGGCAGCCATCATCTTGGGCGCAAGTGGTCAGGGCATCAAGGGTCCAGTGCTGAACTGGGCATTCCCAGGGCTTGGACACGTGGTCCGTGGACACCGTAAGCGCGGATTCTTAGGGATGGCGGCCATCCTGGGAATGTTCGGCTGCGGGCTTCTCATCGGTGGAATTGATGCCGTTGATAGCGTCGAAGACGCGCCGTGGTTCATTGCACAAAGTGGCAACGGACCGATCGCCCTCGCCACGGACTGGGCCAATCAGAACATTCTGAAGACCGGCAAGGTTGGTGAACTCTTGCCCGCGCCCGCGCCACTTGATCCGCTGGGGCGCCCGCTGCCAGGCAGGCACACCATGTCATCCTTCAAAGGCTTGGGTTCGGCGAATGAATTTGGAACGCTCTTCATTGCGCTTGGCGGTTTGATGAATTTCATTCTGGTGATGGACATCAGTCGCCGCGATTGAATGGCAGCGCCAACACGCAGCGCTCACTCACTCGCGCACTTCACCGAACAGCACCTGTGCAATTGGCACCATGCGTTCCGGGAGACTCAGGGCAACTTCGTCCCCGGCTTCCAATCGAGTGTCGCCACGCACGCGATGGGTCCGTGCGCCGCGGATGACCAGCGCAATGGTGATCTCGCCGGGCAGTTTCGCCTCGGACAGATGTTTGCCATCAATGGATGAGCCGGGCTGCACCACCATGATCATCATGCACGTATCGAGCGGTGTCTTGGTGACCATGTCGATGGTGGT
>JBILYM010000336.1:0-2738 GCA_044377725.1 Phycisphaerales bacterium | reverse complement strand
GACTGATGGTGCCAAGTCCGCGTGGCCATGCGCCCGCATGCACCAGCGAATCTCCAAGCGACATGATCCCTTCGTACTCGCCGATTCCAGCGACGCAGGAATGCCGGTCAAGCATTTGCTCAAGGAGAGTGGTACCACTGCGCGGCATACCAACAATGAATGCCATGCCTTCCACTTGCGGAACGCGCGGGTTGAACCATGCCTTGCCACTTGCAAGCAGTTGTCGCTGCGCATGCACATCCGCGTGCATGTCTGAAAGGTTGAAGAGTGGGGCAGTACTTTCGTGGATGTACGTGGCAAGGTCCCACGCGCGGCGATACTCGCCAGCAGAATCAAGCAGCTGCACCGCTTCAAATCCCGCGTTGCGCCGCATGGACACTTCGCCTGGCTCCCGTGCGATTGCTTCAAACTCAGTAACGGCGCCTTCGCGGTCATCCGCGGCGCGCACGCGCGCTGCCATGATGCGGCCGCGCACATCCGTGAGCCACATGCCGCCTTGCTCAACCAAGGCCTTCATTTCCGCGCGCTTTCCGGTGCGGTGCAGGATGTCAGCGAGGAAAATCGTCGCGTCCAGCGCGTTCGGCGCCTTGCGCTTTATCAACACGCGCAGGCGATCAATGGCCTTGTCGCTGCGAGCGAGGTAGTGATCAACAATCGCCCACGCCATGGCAATGCGGTGGTCGCCGGTGATCATGCGCTCTGCGCGTTCGAGTGCTTCTTCTGCAACTCGCAGGCGGTTCATGCCGATTGCGCAACGTGCAACACCAAGCCATGCCTCGCCATCACGCGGGTTGCGGCGCAACATGTCTGCGGCAAGATTCTTGGCATTCAGAAAGTCGCCGCGCTGCAATAGGCGCTGAAGTTCGGCCCGCTGATCGACAGGAGGTGGCATGGAGTAGCGATGCTACTTGTCACAGCGGTGCTGCCGCTGCGCGAAATGATCGATCAGTCCCACTCTTTGCCGAACGCCCATTCATAGTTTTTCCAGCGCCCAATGGACGATCGGTTGATCGGCTTGCGCACCTGCTCATGGCTCAGGGTCAGCACGGTGCGCGCGTTTGATTCCGGCGCAAGAACGGAATCTTCCATCGCCAAGCCCATGCGCTGCAGGCACCGCTCCATGTGGCCGCGCGGGTCGGCAACCAACTCTTCGTAGACGATCGATTCGTGCGGGATTCCGAGCGTCTGTAGGGCTTGCGGTACTAGCGCCCGCTCGGCGGCGATGATGCGGCGGATGCTTTCGAGCGAGCTGGTCCAGCCGACGTTCTTTGGATGGAAGTTCGAGAGAAACAGGCTGACCGCCGTGTCGCGCGGTTCGCGCATGATGTGGAAGCACACGGCGCCCTGCATGACGGCGGCGACAGCGGGCAACCAGTGCCAGGTATTGAGTGACTTGTCGAACATCCACGGGGTGTTGCCGCGCCGCATGGACGCGATGCCTGACAGATAGGCCTGCTGCATCGCGAGCGCTTCATCAGTGGGCAGCATTGCCAGACCGGTTGGCCATGCGCCCGCGGAGATGACTGCAGTACCGAGCGTATTGATTCCGTCGTACTCGCCGATACCCGTCACCGCGGAATGGCGATCAAGCATCTGCTCAAGCAGGGTGGTGCCGCTGCGGGGCATGCCAACCACCAGCGCAACGCCATTGACCACGGGCGCGCGCGGCGTGAACCATGGCTTGCCGCGGGCGAGCAGCGCTGATTGTGCGTTGGCATCGGCAATCACGCCATCGACATCGAAGGTTTCGCCCGTGGTTGCATGCAAGTGTTCTGCCAGTGCGAAGGCGCGGCGGTACTCGCCAGCGGCGTCAAGCATGCGGACGGCGTCGAAGCCAGCGATGCGGCGTGCCATGGCAAGTGCGTCGCTGCGTGCGAAGGCTTCCAGTCGGTCGGCGGTGCCGGTGGGGTCAGTCAGTGCGGTGACGCGCGCTGTAAATATCTGCGCGCGTGGGTCGGAAAGCCAGTGGCCGCCACTACTCACAAGGGTTTGCAGTTCCTGGCGACGCCCGGCGCGGTGCAGCACCTCTGCAAGGGCCATGGTGGCGTCCACCGTGTTCGGTGCTCCTTTGGCGATCAGGCCGCGCAGGCGGTCAATGGCAGCATCGCTCCGGCCGAGCCGGTGATCAATGATGGCGCGCAGCAGGGCAATATCGTGGGACGCCCCGTTCAGGCGTATGGCGCGTTCGATGGCCTCATCCGCCACGGTGAGGCGCCCCAAGGCGAAGGCTGCCCGCGCTTGGGCGTGCCACGCCCGCAGATCTCTGGGGTTTCGGCGCAGGCTGATTTGGGTTCTCTGGAGCACTTCCCCGAAGGCCCTGCGTGCCAGCAACGCATCTAAATCAGGGTTTTCAGGGGATGCAGGCATCGGCAAGGGGGACTTTACCGTGCGGGGAATCAAATATTTACACATTCCATTTGCAACTCACTGAATCGAGGGCATTGTTCCCCTAGATCAGTCGGGCTTCCCTCCCCTGATCGGAATTGTTCCCTTCCCGTTTCCCTTATTTCAGGATTTACAACATGAAGACTTTCATCGCCTCCGGCATTGCCGCTGCTGCCCTCGTTTCAGCTGCTTCAGCTGACGTGACCTTCTCGTTCACCAACCAGACATGGACCGGCTTCAACTTCACCGAAGCCTACGCAGCAGGCAGCCTCACTGGCACCCTGACCGGCGTTTCTGTCAATGCGACGCTGAACGCGTCGACGAACTACACCTACGCAGACGACCTGTGCGTC
>JBILYM010000078.1:0-8362 GCA_044377725.1 Phycisphaerales bacterium | reverse complement strand
AGGGCGGCGACAACTTCACGCAGTGGGTCAACAAGGACTGCGACGCGCTCATCGAGAAGGGGCGTCGCACCATGGACGAGGCGACACGCATGGCAGTGTGGCGCCAGTTGCAGGCCTGCATCGCTGAAGACCAGCCGTACACCTTTGTCCGCGTGGCACCGTGGCTGCGATTTGTGAAGCGAGACTTTGGCAATGTGAACACCTATAAGACCGGTCTAGAGCCGCAGGAATTCTTCCGCATCTCTGGGAACGCTCAACCAACTCCTTCCGCCAACTGACGCGCTCCTGCGCTACCGATGCTTTCCTACCTCTTAAGACGCCTCGCATTCATGGTTCCGACCCTCCTCGGAATCACGCTGATGGTGTTCATGCTGTTGGCGCTCGCACCGGGCGGTATCGGCGCGGGGTTGGCAGTGCAGGGTGGACAGATGTCGGACACCAGTCGGGTGGCGCAGATGCAGGCGTATCTTGAAGACCGCTACGGGCTGAACGATCCGGTGATCGTGCAGTACGTGCGGTGGCTTGGACGCCTTTCGCCGGTGAAGTTTGGTACCCGCGATCTGCGTGACGGCAACGGCGAGCGCGTTCCGGCGCCACGTGCGATTGATGAGCCGCCGCTGGCGAAAGCGTTTCCGGTCCCGGTGGTCACGGTGCCATCGCTGGCCATTGCCGCGGGCGAAGGCGCGATCCCGCAATTTAAGAAGATGCAGCGTGAAGCAGAGGGAACGCGTCGCGACTATGTGGGCAAGGTGCGTCTCTTCAAGGACGCTATTGCAGACTATGCGCGCGCTGCCGGTAGTCCACTGAAAGAACGACTGAACGGCAAGGGTGGTGCAGATCCGCGCGATTTCAGCGATGTTGCCTTCGATCATTCGAACGCGGCGTGGCCGAAGTTGGAGAAGGCGGCCGCGGACATGCACACGTCGTATTCCGCCGCGTTGGTTGCGCAGACGCAGGCGATGCAAGCGTTCCGTGCACATCCGTACCCAACGAGCGGCATCCCGCTCATTCCGGATGTGGTGAGCCTGGACACGCCCGACCTCGGCGTGGCATTCTCAAAGAACCGCCCGGTGTGGGACCTGATTGCCGCGGCACTTCCTGTCACGCTCCTCATCAATCTGATTGCATTTCCCATTTCGTATCTGATCGCGGTGCCGACTGGCGTGCTTGCCAGTGTTCGGCGCGGTGGATGGTTCGATATGTTCTCCGGTTTCCTGTACTTGTCGCTGTATTCCATACCGACGGTGCTGGCTGGAGTGTTTGCCATTGGCTTCGTGGCAAACAAGCAGTATTTAGGCTGGTTTCCAGTGAGCGGACTGCACGCGAGTGGATCCGAGGCGTTCACATTCATGCCGTTCACAGATGCTTCTGGAGTGTGGCAATGTGGCTACCTGTTCGATACGCTCTGGCATATCGGCTTACCGGTTCTTTGCTTGGTGTACGGCAGCTTTGCTGTGCTTTCCAAGCAGACGCGCGCCTCCATGCTTGACAACTTTAGTGCGGACTACGTTCGCACTGCGAAGGCAAAGGGAGTGCCGCGTAAGGATGTGGTATTGCGACACGTGTTCCGCAACAGCTTGCTTCCGCTGATCACCATGTTCGTTGGGATCTTCCCGGCAATGCTGGCTGGCAGCGTGGTGATCGAGCGCATCTTTAGCGTGCCCGGCATGGGCAGTCTGGTGATTGAGGCGATTGATCTACGTGACCGCGAGTTGATTTTGGCGGACACATTCCTGATTGCCTGTGTCAACATGCTGGCGCTTCTCTTGGCGGATCTCCTTTATGCAGCGGCCGACCCGCGGGTGAGTTATGACTGAGAGTAAGGACACAACTGCCATCCCTGTGGCTATTTCCGGTATCGATGTGATGCGCGGCGTGGGAGCGGTGCGCGCCAAGGGCTTCTGGGCCGATGCATGGGGGCGCGTCCTGAAGCGTCCCGGTGCGATCTTTGGCATGTGTTGGATCGGAGTGATTGCGTTCTTTGCAGTATTCGGCCCGATCGTGGCGAATGCGCACCCAATGACCCTGGTGCGTGTGGGTGCCGGCGGCGCGGTAGTGCGCGAGTGGCCACTCTTTGCAAACCTCACACCGACGGACTGGGCGCTTCTGATTGGTTGCTTTGTTGGACTGCCATGGATCTTCATTGGTCCACGCAGCCTGACACGCGCGCAACGGCTCGGCATCTTTGTGGTGGCGGCACTGCAAGTGGGATTCACCATTGTGATTGCTGGAGCGATTGTCGGTTGGGCGCAAGATCCAGGTCGCGCCGAGTGGGTCAAGGCGTTTGCACGCAGCGGCGCTGGGCCATGGACGATCATCGGCGTGGTTTCACTGCTGTTTGCGATGGCTGCCGCGTGGATACCGACCGTTGATTCGGGTCGGGTGCGTGCGGGCTCAGCGGTCTTGGCGCTGTTGGTTGGCTGGGGACTTTCCGGGGCGAGTGGTGGAGCCACGCTCATCAACTTTGAGCGTTACCTGGAAGACGAGCAGTCGGGCGTGATCCGTGAGGTCACCTGGACGCTGATTCCGTGGTCGCCGCAATACTCCCGCAGTGACATGGTGGCTATCGCGCCGGGCGAGCGCGTCGCTGATGTGGACCGACTGGCGCAGTTCAAGGGGACGTCCTTTGGTGAGCGCCGCGTGCTGCTGGGTACCGACGCTTTGGGCGGAGATGTCCTTTCGCAGATGTTGTGGGCGTGCCGGCTTTCTATCTCCATTGGGCTTGTATCTACGGGAATTTCAGTAGTCATCGGCGTGACGATGGGTGCCATCATGGGTTACTTCGGTGGGAAGGTGGACATGATTCTCTTCCGGATCGTTGAGATCTTCATGGCGGTGCCAGTGCTATTTCTCTTGATCGTTGCTGCTGGCGTATTGCCGCGCGATACCTACGTGATGATGGCGATCATTGGCTGCTTCAGTTGGACAGGCGCGGCGCGGTTTACGCGCGCCGAGTTCATGAAGTTGCGCAATCAAGACTTTGTGCAGGCAGCCAAGGCAACCGGATTGCCGCTGCGCGCCATTCTGTTCCGACACATGTTGCCAAACGGTGTGACCCCCGTGTTGGTCGACGCAAGCTTTGCAATTGCCGCTGCCATTTCCATTGAGGCGACGCTTTCCTATCTTGGCCTTGGACCGGATGGCCAGGCTTCGTGGGGCAAGTTGCTCTCGAGCGCCACCGCTGCCACAGGAACATTTGTTTGGTGGTTGGCGGTGTTCCCTGGAATAGCGATCTTCCTTTCAGTATTGAGTTACAACATGCTCGGCGAAGCGATGCGCGACGCCATTGACCCGAAGCTTCGGAAGGCAGCACACTGATGAGCCCATCTGCAGTCAAGACATCACATGATCAACCTACGCAGGACGCGGTGCGCGCCATGAGCGCCGGCGCTGGCAGCGCGGAGCGTCTTGCAACTCCGGTGTTGCAGGTTGCGGATCTGGCGGTCAGCTTTGACAATTCCTCGGGTGGGCCACGAATTCAGGCAGTGAATGGCGTCAATATGACGCTGTTTCCGCAGCAAACGCTGGCAGTTGTTGGGGAGTCGGGTTGCGGCAAGAGCGTGACTGCCATGAGCACCATGCAGTTGATCGCCCGCCCGCCGGGACGGTTTGACCGCGGCAGCATTCTGTTTGAAGGGCGTGACATTGTTAGTTTGAGTGAAGAAGAGATGCTCTCGATTCGTGGCGGCAAGATTGCCATGATCTTCCAAGAGCCAATGACCAGCCTGAACCCGGTGTACAGCATTGGGGATCAGTTGATGGAAGCGATCTTCTTGCATCAGAAGGTTGGACCCGACGAAGCAAAGCGGATTGCCGTGCAGGCCATGAAAGATGTTGGCATCAAGAAGCCCGAAGAGCGGCTGGCGATGTATCCCCATCAATTCTCCGGCGGTATGCGTCAGCGTGTGATGATTGCGATGGCGCTTGCATGCCGACCAAAGGTGTTGCTTGCAGACGAGCCGACTACTGCCCTTGATGTGACCATTCAGGCACAGATTCTGGAATTGCTCCGTGAACTGCAGCGCACGCGCGACATGGGCATCATGCTCATCACCCACAATTTGGGAGTGGTGGCTGAGAACGCCGATGTTGTGTGCGTGATGTATGCGGGGCGCGTGGTGGAGTACGCCAACGTGTTTGAACTCTTTGACGAGCCGCTCCATCCGTACACGCGCGGCTTGTTCCGCTCAATTCCGATGTTGCGCGACACGCGCGAGCGCTTGGTGACGATCAAGGATGTGACCCACGATCCAGCTGAATTCCGCAAGATTCCTGGTGTGATTCCGTGGTGGCCTGATATGCCACCCGGCGTTCGCCCGGAAATCGCGCCGGGCCGCGATGAACACGTGCTGGTTGAAGTGCGGCCGAATCGGTGGGTTGGTTGCTGGCGCACGCCGGAACTTGAGGCGCGGAGTCATCGGCGACCAAGTTTGGATTATCGTCGCGGCGATCGCTGATGTAGTTTGGTGCGCAGCGGGGGTCGCTGATCATCACCATGACGGCCACCCATCGGTCATCGGTGGCGAGTCGTCGCGTTCGATGACCGCCTCGATGAGGCCGTATGGGCGATCTGCTGCTATGAAGACCTCGTTGCGATTTTCACGACCGAACGGCGTCAAGTCGACTGCAAAGTGATGTTTGTTGGGGAGCGATATGCGGATCGCCGCAATCTCTGGTGCATCAGAGAGCACGCATTCGCCCATAGTGAACAGCGTTTGCTGTAGTGAAAGGCTGTGGTGTTCGGCGAATGCGGTGAGCATGGCGTCGAGCGATTCGCGGAAGATCTTTGCCCAGTTCATGCCATCAAGTGTGGGTGCATCGGTGGCGGCAATGCGCCAGCGTGCGGAGACTTGCGTGGCCATGACTCGGTCAGTGGTCTCCGCGAGAGTGGTGTATTGGTCGCGTAGATAGCCCGTGAATTCGCTACCGGTTGTCTTGAGTACAACCAGATTTTCAAGTCCAGACACGATGAATTCGCGGGTGCTTTCTGCATTGCGGCATATCAGCACCGTGGCAGTGCGCGTCATTGAACCGTTGCGTTGAAAGGCATGTGGGTGCGGAGAGCCTTTCGAAACAATCCGATCCCATTGAAACTTCTCAAGGCGGACTTCAGCCTTGGTGATGTGCGGTTGTGAGGCGATGAAGTGGCGCGCAATGATTAAGCCAAATGCTTCCGGTTCCATTGCGCCGTGCAGATGCGAGAGCGCGAAGACGGTGTTCTTCTGCGTATCAGTCGGAAGAATATTTGCATTGTCACCGACGGTGTGTGTGTCGTCAAAGTCACCGCTCAGTTGCACCGAGACATTGAGATCAAGTACATCATGAATGTCGCCGTTACGGGTAACCCGGAAAACCCGGTTCTCCGCCTTGCCATATCGATTTTCGCCAAGAATGATTGCCATGATTCAACTTCCTCGATACGTTGAGTATCCGAACGGGCTCAGCAGGAGCGGTACGTGGTGGTGGCGTTTCGGATCGGAGACTCGGAACTCAATAGTGACTGTGGGAAAGAAGCATTCCACGCCTCGTGCGGCGAACCATGCACCGGTTGCGAAGGTCAGCCGATAGTCCCCAGTTCGGAGTGCGCTCGGAGAGAGTTCTCGAGCACGACCACCCGCATCGGTGCGTGCCGTACTCGCCTCACGCCATGTGGTTCCCTCGAGCATTTCCAGGCGGATGAGCATGTCTGCCGCCGGTAGACCAGTCGACGTGTTCAGGACATGGGTTGAAAGGCCAAGGTCTGCGGTAGGTGTCACGCCGTGAGGCTAAAGCAGATTGCGGCATTGGTCAATATTGCACCTGAACTTGCTTCCCACTGTGGGCGCAGTCCGTGATGACTGTGGCGTCACGGGTATCGTGCAAGGATGACCCGACGAGGAGTGGTGGCGTTGGCGGAGATTCCCCCTTATCGCGACTACATCTCCGCGGAGTTGATCAGTCACCTTGAGTCGCAGATGGTTCCCGTTGCCGAGGTGGCAGGTCTGATGCAATTGGGCGTAGGGGGTGGCCTTGAAAGCCACGAATCACTGCGATTTCTCTGTGACTTGTACGAAGCGGTAAAGCCGGATCTTGCTGTGGTATTGAAGCAGCGCGTGGCGGATCGTGCCTTTATTGACGAACGAACGCGTGCTTGCTTCGAACTCAATGCTGCACTGCATGTTGATTACAGCGATCCGGGGTATCGCACCGTCATTGGGCAGGAAGATGCGGAAGGTCGCGTGGTGGTTGGTCCGCGCAACAGTCAGTACTGCACGTCAGGCGGCGGCAAGCCGATTGCCCCGATTCCGGAGTTCCTGCAGGGAAGTCACGTGACACTGTTTGGTCCGCCGGATGATGCGAAACTTTCCATCAATGCGATGAATGCATTTCATCGAACACTTCCTGGCGAACCGGGGATCGTGGCAGAACTACTGAAGGATTTTTCAGGTTCCGCCAAGTGGGGCGCCGACGACGAGGATTCCAAGACGCCGCTGCGCGGTGATCTGGTATTGGCTGGTGAGAATCTAACTGGCTGTTTGCAGGGAACGATTTCCTATGACGATCCGCGGTCTGGCAAGGAGTACCGGCTGGCCGCGTCGCATCGATCCGTGCCGATCAAGCGGTTTCCGGGTTTGGCATTGCCGTGCCCATTTCTGTTCCTGCACGGCAATCCGCTGCCGCTGCATCTCTACGACTTTGCCTTGCACCTCTTTGCCAACTGGAACAATCCACAGGCATTGGCCTTCTATGTTCCAAAGTTGGAGACAGAGGAAGAGGCTGCGTACATTCGCGTCATGCTTGAGCGTGCGGAGCGGTTGATAGTTGCCCGACATCCGGAGTACCGAGTCGGAACGATTCGACTACTCATTGTGTTGGAGAATCCACGCGCGATGTTCCGTGTGAATGAGATCATGGACGCGCTGTATCCATACTTCGCTGGCGCGTCGCTCGGGTGGCACGACTTCCTTGCATCGACGGCGCGGCTGATGAAGAATGACGGCAACTATCGGATTCCCGTGAAGGCGGATCCGGGCATTGTGATCAATTACATCAAGGCGTCGCATGATCTTCTTGCGCAGGTGGTTGGTTCGCGTGGTGGCATCAAAGTTGGTGGTATGTACGGCGTTCTGCCTGCCGACGGCGATATTCGTAGCGCATCATTTCAAGTAGCCATCAAGGGATTCATTAAGGATGTCATCACGCAGATGAAGCGTGATCTCTCTGGATTCTGGGTAGCGCATCCAGACTTTGTTCGTCTTGGGTTGGCGTTGGTGGAGGCGTGGAAGCGCTCGCAGCATGGCAATCGAGCAGCGTTGGACTCGCTTGTCACCGCGCTTCTCGTGCCTGAGCACCACCGCGAGGTGCTGGATTTCATCCATGGTTCCGACGTGCGTGGTCTTGATCGGTCCGATCCGTTGTATCCGCGTTCGTTGCTTGTAGCGGATCGAAACACGGCAGGTTTCGTTGCCAACAATGATCCGGGAGAGATTCGTTACAACATCTTCCAAGCGCTGCAGTACCTCACTGACTGGCTGAGCGGCAATGGTTGCGTCGCGCTTCCGGCGACTATCGATGGTGTTCCGGTGCGGGTGATGGATGACTTGGCAACCGCGGAGCGATCGCGTTGGGAAGTTTGGCACGAACTGCACCACGGACGCTTTTCATACGCGGACTTCATTCGTATTGCACACGAGGAAATGCATTTCATTCGCAAGGATCTTTCGGACCAGCGCAAGATCGTGCAGGTGAAGTGGGACGATCGCACGCGGAAGTGGTATCCGGTTGCGATGAATCTGATGCTGCAGCTGATGGGCAGCGAGTCCCCCGTTGAATTTGCTACAGAACTGCTGCTGCCGTTCACACTTGATGCGATCCGAAAGCAGGATGATCCTTGGGCGGCGATGCAGGCGATCGAGCCTACAAAGTATGCGATTCCCAAGCGATTGGCGCGACTGCATGCGTTCTTCTCGGCGTGTGGAAGTCGGCGATTTGCCGAGCAAATGGCGCTCGATCCGGTGTTGGATCTTGGCAAGGCCGAGCGGTTGGTGCGCAGCTTTGATATTCATGAGATCAATGAGGCAGCGCACTTTCACGGTGATATTGGCGAGGCTGCTCGGACGCTCGACGCGACGGCCACGCAGGAGCAGGCGAAGGTCTTGGGAGGCGCGGCCGAGGTTGCGCAGGAACTTCGCGCTCTTGGTAGCAGATATCGAGAGCAGTTCGGTTTCAAGTTTCTGGTGGCTGCCAAAGGACGTACTGGGACGGAACTGCTGGAGGCGCTGCGAACTCGGATCGAACATTCGCATGAAGTGGAGCTAGATAATGCGCGCGAAGCGCTTTGGCAGATCACCAAGGGTCGATTGCTCGCGCAGCCGGTGGATAC
>JBILYM010000077.1:0-8403 GCA_044377725.1 Phycisphaerales bacterium | reverse complement strand
TGTCGCTTCCATCGACATGTCACAATAACATGTCGATTTTTATGGATTTTTCGACATAGTGCTAGCGCGCCGCCATATCCCGCGCCTCCCAGCGATCCACGCCCACCAGATCTCGCGCCCGTTCGCGTGCCTCTGGATCCGGCGCAGCCATCGCCAAGATCACCACAAATCCTTGATCGTTCAGCAGCCGCGCCACCTCCGCCGCTCGGCGCAGGTTCTCGCTGCGGTCTTCGTCACTAAAGCCAAGGTCCTTGCTCAGGCCGCGGCGCATCGCCTGGCCATCAAGCATGACTACCGCCGCGCCTTGATCGAAGAACTTTCGCTCCATCTCATGCGCTTCACGCGTCTTGCCGCTTCCGGGCGGGCCGTACAAGAGAATCGTCCGCGGCTTCTGCTGCCAGCGGCGTTCGCGTTCTTCCGCATTCACAAAGCTCGGCTTGTCTTCCGCGCGCTCCAGCGTGGCGAGCGCCTCGGTTTCCCAGTGCGCGCGCTTGCTGCCAGCTTCCGTCGCCAGACGCACCATGCCCGCACCAGCGGTGGCATTGGTCATGCGATCCACAAGAATCAGCGCGCCTGTTCCGTGACACTCGCGGTAACCATCCACCACCACGCGCTCTTCACACTCCAGCTCAACGCGCCCAATTTCATTCAGTCGCAACGTGTCCGCGGGCTGCGTGCCCAGCGTGTCCACATCCACTAACCAGCGCACCCGGCGCACCGTGCACGCCGTCTGCTTAGTGCCAACCCGCAACACCAATTGCTGCCCGCGTACCAGTGGTTGCTCTTGCATCCACACCAAGTCACATTCCACACGCTGCGTCACTGCCGGATCACGCCCGATGCACACAATCACATCGCCGCGACTGCAATCCACTTCATCTTCAAAGGTGAGCACCACACTCTGCGGTGCATACGCAAGCGGAGCATCGCCGCCGTCCTCGGGCGCGCGCGCAATCCGTCGGACGCGCGTCTCCTTGCCCGAAGGCAGAATGCGAACGCGGTCTCCTGGCTTCACGCTTCCAGCAGCAATTTGCCCTGCAAATCCGCGGAAATTGAGGTCTGGGCGCAATACAAACTGCACCGGCATGCGAAAGCTAGCGTCCGGGCTGGGCCGATCAACCGGCACCGCCTCAAGAAGTTCAAGCACCGGACTACCGCTGTACCACGGCGTGTGCTCGCTGCGCGTCACGACGTTGTCGCCGTTCAGCGCACTGATCGGCACCGCCACTGGGTCAGGAATACCAATGCGCGCACAGAAGTCAACAAACTCGCGTTCGATGGCGCGGAATCGTTCCTCGCTCCATCCAACAATGTCCATCTTGTTGACAGCCGCCACCACGTGACGAATACCAAGCAGGCTGGCAATGAACGCATGCCTGCGCGTCTGCGTGGTCACACCCTTGCGCGCATCAATCAAGCTGATGGCAAGCTGGCAATGGCTCGCACCAGTAGCCATATTGCGCGTGTACTGTTCATGCCCCGGGCAATCAGCGATAATGAAACTTCGGCGCGCGGTAGCGAAGTATCGCCACGCAACATCAATAGTGATTCCTTGTTCGCGCTCTGCTTTCAGCCCGTCCACCGCAAGCGCCAGATCCAGCCCGCCGCCCGTCGTTCCATGCACTTTGCTGTCTTTTTCAAGCGCAGCCATGTGGTCTTCATAAATGCGACCGGTGTCATGGAGCAAGCGTCCGATCAGCGTGCTCTTGCCATCATCCACGCTGCCGCACGTCAGAAAGCGCAGCAATTCGTTGCGTTCATAACGGCGCAGGTAGTCATCAACACGCTCGCCTTCGTTCATCACTGGAATGGAAGTTGGGCTCGACATTAGAAATAGCCCTCGCGCTTCTTCTCTTCCATGCTGCCGGATGAATCATGGTCAATCAATCGACCCTGACGCTCACTGGTCTTGGCCAGGAGCATTTCCTCAATGATTGCTTCGAGCGTCTCTGCTTCGCTCTCAATGGCGCCACTCAGTGGGTAGCAGCCGAGCGTGCGGAATCGCACCTTCATGGTCTTGACCTTCTCGCCAGGAAGGATCGGCAGGCGATCATCATCCACCATGATCAGCGCGCCGTCGCGTTCCACCACGGGGCGCGCCTTTGCTAGATAGAGCGGCACCACGGGCAGCCGATTCTTCCAGATGTATAGCCACACATCCAGTTCGGTCCAGTTTGACAGCGGGAATACGCGGATTGACTCGCCTTGATGCACGCGCGTGTTGAACACATTCCACAGTTCCGGGCGCTGATTCTTTGGGTCCCAACGGTGATGCTTGTCGCGGAAACTGAAGACGCGCTCCTTGGCGCGGCTCTTCTCTTCATCGCGGCGCGCACCGCCGATGGCCGCGTCAAACTTCCACTGGTCGAGTGCCTGGCGCAGACCCTGCGTCTTCATGACATCGGTGTGCACCTTGCTGCCACTGGCGAACGGATTGACGCCCGCCGCCAATCCCTCTTGATTGATGTGCACGCGCAAATCAACGCCCAGGCGCTTGGCAGTCTCATCGCGGAAGGTGATCATCTCCCGGAACTTCCAGGTGGTGTCCACATGCAGCAGTGGAAAGGGCGGCTTTGCTGGCCAGAACGCCTTCATTGCCAGGTGCAGCAACACCGTGCTGTCCTTGCCGATGGAGTACATCAGGACTGGCCGCTCGAAATTGGCAGCGGTTTCGCGGAGGATTTGAATGCTCTCCGCTTCGAGCTCGTCAAGGTGGGTGAATTCAGTAGACACTGGAATGGCGAAGTGTAGCGATGGTCATGCGCCGATTGCAGTGCGCTGCCGCCCACTGTCGTACCATTCACGCGTGCATTCCATGCAAGAATCCGTTGATCCGCCCGCCGACCCGAATGTCCGCTGGCACGCCTCCGCTGCTGACGCCGCACTCCGCGCGCGCTGTGCCGGCCAACACGGCGTCACCGCGTGGCTCACCGGTCTGAGTGGCTCCGGCAAGAGCAC
Organism: Phycisphaerales bacterium; assembly: GCA_044377725.1. Taxonomy (GTDB): domain Bacteria; phylum Planctomycetota; class Phycisphaerae; order Phycisphaerales; family SM1A02; genus UBA966. Next base: position 5,445 of record JBILYM010000077.1, on the reverse strand, counting down.
CATCGCCGTGGCATTGGAGCACCGGCTCTTGCAGGCTGGTTGCTTGGCCTTCTGCCTTGATGGCGACAATCTCCGTCATGGTCTCAACGCCGGCGTCGGGTTCGACGCCGCTGGAAGACAAGAAGCGGTGCGCCGCGCTGGCGAAGCCGCACTGTTGATGGCCGGGTCCGGCGTCGTTGCCATTGTTGGCATGATCAGCCCGTACCGCGCCGATCGCGACCGCGTGCGCGCGCGCCACGTGGCGGCCGGCATTCCGTTCATTGAAGTGCATGTGCATGCTCCGCTTGCCGTTGCTGAAGGGCGAGACCCGAAAGGCCTCTATGCCAAGGCCCGCGCTGGCGAGATCAAAGGCTTCACCGGCATTGATGATCCCTACGAGGCGCCACTCAACGCAGAAGTGGTGTTGCACACCGCCGAGCACTCACTTGCGGCGTGCGTGGCAGAATTAGAGGCAGCCATTCTTCGAGTTTCCATGGCGAGTCATCGCGGTAAGTGATTGGAGTTTCCACGGGGACTGATCGAGCCGAGTGAATGGACATTCCATGGCAACTGATTGCGCCGAGTAAATGCCTCGCGCACTTCACTCTGCGCGAGCCAAGACGCGCGCCAGGTGCGCTGGATCATGCTCCGCTGCCAACGCGCGCGCAGCTTGTTGGGCGCCTGCACTGATTCCATCCCAGTCTGCAAGCGCAGCATCGATCGCCGCCGCGAGTCCGCGTGGAGTGCGCTCGGTGAACGTGACGCCGCATCCAAATCGCTCGACCAATCGCCCTGGCCAACTATCCGCGCTGGTAACACACGGCGCGCCGCGCAGGAGGCCATCAAGCACCACGCCGGTGACTCCGTCGGCAAACGCGGCGGGTTCATAGGGCGCCAGCACCAACGCGCCATTGAAACGTTCGCCGTATGCAATGCTCTGTGGCGCTACCGGATCCATGATGAGCCCCGGCGCGCCGCTGGCACTCAACTTTGCAAGCACTTGACGGACATTTCGACCGTGTCCTTCGGATGCACGCTTCGGCGTGGTCTGCACCAGAAGTGGCGTTGCGCGTCCGGACTCTCCGTACAGTTCCGCCACACCCGCGACCAGCGCTAGCCCCTTATTCATACGCGCCGCACCAGCCATCAAGAGCATGCGACAGTGTGGCTGCGCGGCAGGAATAGTTGCTGGCGGAAGTATCGGATACGGAACCTGCTCAACACGTTTCCATCCAGCGTTGCGCAGGAACTCAGCGATCGTTGGCGTCGGTGCAATGGCCATCGCCTGCGCGCGCACGTGGTGTGCCATCCGTGACATGAGTCGCTCGCTCATTCCGCGACTGCACCAATGGAAATACAGTCGCGCGCGCTGCAAGGCTTTGGGATCAGTTGCATTGACGCCGCGTGCCAGCACTTCTAGGGCCAGCGCAGTAGCAGGGCGCGCGGTCAGAATCAGAAATGGATCGCTTGATCGCAACGCGCTCCGAAGTTCAGAGACTTCCTCGCGCCACTTATGCCCGTGAAACGCGCCACGCACGGTGGTGTGCGGACCAAGATCGCACTGCTCCAGCGCCTGGGCGGAAGCAGCAATATCAATGTTTCCAATGATGCCGGCACTTTGATTGGAAACGGCTCGGACGAACTCCGCGTAGTGACCACTTGGCCCACGAAGATTGGGCTCAATGATTCGAAGGGTGGGAAGTTTCGTGGTCACTGCGTATGCAGACTATCAATTGCAGCGCAGCTGGATGCGCGAAGTTCGTTGCGCATAGCCCCTTCATGCGCGCCTGTACCATTGGTCCCTCATGAAACCGAAGCGTTTCTCTGCCGTGCACCGCGTTCCAAGCTTTCTCTTCCGCTATGCCGTGAAGCGAGTTCAACTTGGGCAACTCGCTTCACTCACTGGTGCGCGCCCGGCAGTGACCTACGCAACATTTCGTACTGCCAGTACGTCAATTCACCACGCCATTCGCGCTTCGGGAAGCGCGTCAGTGAAGGCGCATGCGCTTGCGCCTGAACACCTGCTTCCGTTTGTTTCGCCCCACGCCCCGCACGCCCTGACGGAGCATGGCCTACCGATCTTTACACATGTTGGAAATCTGGCCGTTCGTCACGCCATCATTGAGCCGCGCCGTGAAGCCGACTTTGTGGTTGCCGTGCGCGACCCCATTGCGGTGGCTGCTAGTTTGATGTCTGCATTCCGTATGTGGTGGCCGCAGCAATTGCACGAGCGCGTTTCTGAACCGGGCTTTGTGGAAACACCTGCAGCCCTGGACATCATTGAGAAAAAGTTCTTTGGTCAGTTCCCGCGCAACTTAATGCTCGACTGGCTGACCCACGACATGTCTGGTGGTATGGGTTGGGACCCATTTGCGCACGCCTTTGATCAGAAGTCCGGCGCAACTTCCTATGTGCACGGGCCGTGGCGTCTCTTAGTTATACGCACGGAATTGCCAGACGCGCAAAAAGATATTCACCTGCGCTCATTTTTGAATCGTCCTTCCATTCAGGTAGTTCCATCAAATGAAACTATTGGATTTGGCCCTGAGCGAAAGGCGCTGATCAAAGCAGTTCACGCGGTGATTCGCCGCCATCCGGACTGGGTGAACGGAGTCCTTGATGACCATCGCGCTCGACATTTCTGGAGTGATTCAGACTTGGATCGCATGCGAAACAAGTGGCTCGTACCGCGCGCGTGAGTGAGGCGAGAGCCCGCGCTATCGATGCGGCGGTCACTCCAACCCGCGCGATAGTTATTCCCTGTACTTTAAATGAACGTCCTTCAGCATTGCATTAGCACTTGCTTTGCACTACACTTAAGCTCTTCATTATGGCAAAGAAGACTTCTACAAAGACCTCGTCCCAGACCCGCACCGCAGCCGCATCGAAGCCTAGCAAGCCAAGCAGCAAGGCCAGTGCCGGCGCCGCGTTTGCAAAGCGCACGACAAGCAGCATCACCGGTGACATTCGTTCTTTGGCTGCCGAAGTGAAAGATCTTCGTTCACTGCGTGCCAAGTACGACCAGTTGCTTGTGGAACATCACGGCCTCGTCGGCGCGCTGCGCGAACTTTCCACGGAACTGGCGGGGAGTGCACGTTCAGCATGGAAGCAGTATCGAGCTGGTGGTAAGGGTGGCAAGGGCAGCATGACCAGCATGACCAGCTCCAGCACGCTCATGGGTCGCCCCCGTGTGCGCGCCGCGAGTGCCGAAGTAGACGCCATGACCGCCAAGCTTCTCGCTTCGCTTCCAACAGCGTGGAGCACCAAGCAAGAAGTGTGCCGCGCCGCCGGACTTGACCCAACCGAAGCGAACTCCGCCTTCCGCCGCTTAGTTCTTGGTTACACACGCGGTGGCAAGAAGGTGCACCCTGCGATTGAAACCAACGGCAAGCGCGGGATTGAAGGCCGCTACCGCAAGGCTTGATTCCTACGGTGAGCACTGATTCCGCACATCCCGGTCACTCGACGCATGCGGCACTCCCAACCCCCCATGCGCACCTCTCCTCACTCGCGCCCGACCGCGTCCCTGAGGTTCTATCGATTGCACTCGCGGCGGCTCGCGCGGCAGCTCGTGCGGTGCAAGCGCTTGGTGATCCACAGTTGTTTGCTGCTGGTTCAGTGATTGATAAAGGTGTGGCGGGCCCAGCCACCGTAGCGGATATCGCAAGCCAGGTGGCAGCCACTATTACGTTGCGCAATGCATACGGAGATTCCGTGCGTATCGTCGCCGAAGAAAGCCTTGAAGAAGTGGAAGCGCTCGGCGGTGATTCGCTCCTGGCGCTGGTGGCCTCCGCTGTGTGCGCTGCCGGAATTGACTGCGACGTCGCAACCGCGCGCGCAGCACTTGCTGGGTCAGCGGACCACGGTGGCACGGGGACCTTCTGGGCCATCGATCCACTTGATGGAACAAAGGGCTATCTACGCGGCGGGCAATTTGCCATCGCTATCGCGCTTGTTGTTGACGGTCAGCCAACCGTGGGCGTCTTAGGACTTCCTCGTCTCTCTGCAGTTGGTAATGGCACCGACGCAGTCACCGGCGGTGCAGGCGTGCTGGCGGCAGCCGTTGCTGGTAGTGGTGCCGTGCAGACGCCAATCGACCACTGGGCTCCTGCGCGCATCGATGCATATCAGTGGGCCATGGGTGATCCGCTTCGTTTAGCCGGCAGCGTGGAACGTGGGCACAGTGCTTCGGAATCCTTGGAATCGCGAGCGGCGGCGCTGGGCACCGTGGAACCGGTTCGCGTTGATAGTCAAGCGAAATACGCGCTGGTTGCCCGCGGCGACGCCGATGCGTACCTCCGCCTGAGTCCCACCCCCGATTATCGCGAATGCCTCTGGGATCACGCCGCCGGGGCGCTGATAGCAGTGGAGGCTGGTTGCATAGTGACCGATTCGCGGGGAATTCCCATGGATTTTTCTACCGGCCGCCGTCTGACCCAGTCACAAGGCGTCATCTGCGCTCCGCCCCGACTCCACGCGGAATTGGTCGCCGCGCTTGCGCCGCTCGTGCGGTAGAACACACCCATGGCGCATGTTGCCCTTATCGGTGGATTTGGAGATCTGGTCGTCAAGCTGCGCGGAACGCTCATCAAAGCGCTGCGCGACGCGGGTCATACTGTCACGGTGTGCGTACCGCCGCCGTCGGCTGCCGCGCGTCCAGGCGTGATGGCTGGACTGTCCGCATTTGGCGTTCGTTTGGTGGAATCCCCGCTTGTTCGGGCGGGAACCAATCCGCTGACTGAGTTGGCACTTCGCACCTTCTATGACGAGTTCATGGTGCGTGAGAAGCCAGACATCGTCATTGCGTACAACCCAAAGCCGGTCTTCTATGCAATTCCGGCTGCGCGCCGCGCTGGCATTCAGCGCAGTGCTGCCATGATCACTGGTCTTGGCTACGCGTTCACAAGCCAAGACTTCAAGGCGCGCCTCTTGTCGATTGTGGCCATGCGTCTCTATCGCCGCGCGCTTCCGCTGGCGTCAACGGTGATCTTTCAGAACTCTGATGACCGCACGCACTTTGAGCACCTTGGGCTCCTGGGCGCGGTGCGCGATGTGCAGACCATTCCCGGCTCCGGCGTCGATCTGGAGCGCTTCCCACACGTGCCGATCACGGAAGCTCCAAGTCGCATTGACTTCCTGTACTTGGGTCGATTCTTGCGCGACAAGGGCATCGCTGATTTCGCCGAGTCCGCACGCGCGCTTCATGCGCTGCGCATGGACACCAGTCGTTTCCGTTGCCAAATTGCGGGCTGCATCGATGAAAATCCTTCGAGCGTCACCGAGAGCGACATTCAACACTGGGCGAAGTCGGGCACTGTTGAGAATCTTGGTCGGCTTGAAGATCCACGCCCGGCACTCGCAGCGTGCAGCGTGCTAGTACTTCCAAGTCACGGCGAAGGCATGCCCATGGCTGTTCTTGAGGCCATGGCAACTGGTCGCGCCATCATTACTTCTGAGGCACCCGGT
>JBILYM010000335.1:0-2774 GCA_044377725.1 Phycisphaerales bacterium | reverse complement strand
GCAGACGTGTGACACGGAACGCTTCGGCACCGAGAAACTCTCTGCGCTCGGCACCGCCGAGAAAGCCTGCACGGAATGGGCTGAGGCGTTCCACGAACTCATTAACAAGAAGTGATCGTCAGTGATGCCGTCCGCGCAAGCATGACCACATGATCGTGGGTCCTTCATCAATTCCATCGCTCCCCGAGCAGGTTGCGCGCTACCTTGATGGCGCCGATCTGCTCGGGCGAGCGGGACAAGCGTTTCAACTTTCAACGGTTGATCAGGCAGGCTGGCCGCACAGCGCGCACTTGTCGATCGGTGAAGTGCTGGCCACCGATGCGCACCATCTGAACCTCTGCCTGTGGGCGCATTCCGGTACGTGCCGCAATCTGGTGCGTGATGGACGCGCCACCCTTTCGTTGGTGCTCGACGGGGGTGTCTTTGATATTCAACTGCTCGCCACGCCGGTCGTAGCGCCACAACAGCGCTCGGCCGCTACCGCCATGACGCCGAGCGACCACGCAGACGAGCCACAACTGGCGTTTTTTCGAGCCACTGTGGAATCTACGAGAGAACATCGGGCAAAATATGCCGAGGTAACCACCGGAGTCTCCTATCGTCTGCACTCACCCAACGAGGTGCTAGCGCGGTGGGCCGCGCAGATCTCCTGGCTTCGGAACATCACCTGAACGGCGCCACGTATGCAACGAATCATCATCGGTATCACCGGCGCCTCGGGCGCGATCTACGGCATTCGTGCCCTGGAACTCCTGCAGGCTGTAGGAGTGGAGACACACTTGGTGCTTTCGCCATCAGCGGGGCGGACCATCACTGAAGAAACTGACTTCACCATCGAGCAGGTCAAGAGTCTTGCCACCGTGGTGCATGGATTCAAAGACATTGGTGCATCGATCGCAAGTGGATCGTTTCAAGTGGACGGCATGCTGGTTGCACCATGCTCAGTCAAGACCCTCGCCGGAATTGCGCATTGCTTCGATGATGAACTCATTGTGCGAGCCGCGGATGTGCAGCTGAAGGAACGACGCCGTGTGGTACTGATGTTCCGTGAGACGCCATTGCATGCCGGACATATTGCCATCATGGAACGCGCGACCCTCAACGGAGCGATCGTCATGCCGCCGGTGCCGGCGTTCTATCACCGGCCCAAGTCAATTGATGACATCGTGAATCAATCAGTCGGCAGAGCGCTCGACCTGTTTGGAATTGATGTCAAAGTAGTACGACGCTGGACTGGGCAAGGAACCAGCGACGAGTGAGGGATGAACTGAGGATGAACACGCACACGTGCCCCGCTGCGCAGGTTGCTCCCCGTGCTTACCAATGCCCACGCGCGGGCATCACGGTGCAGTCCAGTACCAAGTCGGTTGGCCCAGTAACCCCCGGGGGCTGACTGAGCGTGAAGAACAGTGGTCGGGCCGGATCACGCCGCGCTAACCAGGGTTGGGTGCTGTCAATCAGAATGGCCTGTGCAGGTGGAAGTACGTACTGCCCGTAGGTCCGGTCTAAGAAACAACTTGCTGGGAAGAAAATGACCCCAGCGCATGTGTTGCCTTCGGCACGCGGGGCAACCGATTTCTGAAATGCGAGAATGGAATCATTAGCAATCTGCGTGCATTTCCAAGTGATTTCCAATTGATAGGCCCGCCCCGCTAGACCAATCGCACCAATTCCAGCGAGTGCCACCGCCGCTATGGTTGCTACTGATCGACAGAGCATGCGCTCATCAGCAGCAACCGGATTCCAGAGCGCTACAACAGCAGCGGCAAACAGAATTGCCGTGCCAACATTGGCGCCCATGCAATACAACTCGGAAACACTTCCCATCGGAATCGTGGCGGCGGTGCTAGCGAATGCGACCACCGCAATGAATACAGCGGTAAGCAACATTGACGGCCCGTGCGCTCGCCGATGAAACAATGCAAAACCAATCGCTGTCATCAACACGCCGGCCACAAGTGCAATCGACAATAGTGGCAACACGCGCAAGATAATCGGCGCATCGTTGTCGGTGAGCACATGAAAGGGTCCGTTACCAAGGCACCCGGCAATAGTCATTGCCGAATTCACAAGCACATTCAGTCCGAGTTCAGCCTGATAGCGCGCCCCAGGATCAGCCTTTGCCGCACTGCCCAGTGCACCCGTCGCAACGCGAGCTGCCATGTGTGCCACGGGAAGGACAACGGTTGGCAACAGGATCAGCGATGTCCGCCACATGGCACTTCGTTCGCGCACCGCGCACCACACCACGGCCACGATGGTGGCGGTTCCGATGGCGGCGCTCCAACCGTACATGGTTTCCTTGACATTCACGCCAATCGCAAAGACCACTCCTAACCAGATGAGCTCAGACCACGCGTTGCGTCCCATGCGTGCCGCGGCACATGCACGCCAAGCCAAGAGCATTCCCCACGCTCCAAGCGCTGCACTCCACGTTTGCGATGCCGCATCCATCTGCCATGCGGCGGTGGTGGTGGGCGGTGAAAGTCCAATCCAAAGCAGTGCGATCGGCGCCACCGCCCGGTTTCCAGGCGCCACGCGATCTGCCAATCCCACTACTGCCCATGCCAACACCACCAAGGCGAGCGCCTGTACGGGCATGACCCATCCGCACGCCAGTGTTGTGGCATCACAGGCAGCGCTCACAATGATTTCCAATGGTCGGAAGCTGGCGGAGTGCGTCCACGCGTCGCACACCCGATCCCACACTGGCAGTGCGCACGACGGCTCGCGCAGAAACTTGATGTCGTCGTTGGTTGCAACGATCCCTGCCC
>JBILYM010000076.1:0-8519 GCA_044377725.1 Phycisphaerales bacterium | reverse complement strand
AGGGCGCTGATGGCTGCAAAGCGAATGCTGGGGTCATCGGAGGCAAGATTTGCCACCAGCGACTGCACATCATCCATATTGCCGGACTGGGCAGTTTCGCGAATGGCGCCCAGCCGGGCGGCAGGGGTTGGATCGGTGTAGGAGGGACTCACCGGCCCACACGCGGATACCAGGACACTGGTCATGAGTGCCGCGTGGGCGAGGTGCAGGCGAGGGAGTCGATTCACGCCGCGGAGTGTAGAGCCAATCAACCGCTTGTAGTATTGCGCGCTTCACTATGAAAAACGCCACCGAGACCGTCCTGATCCTTGACTTCGGCAGCCAGTTTGCGCAGTTGATCGCGCGTCGGGTTCGTGAACTCGGGGTGCATAGCCTGCTAGTGGCGCCGGGAACGCCCATCGAAGTACTGCGTGGCCTTGGTGCTAAGGGCATCATCATGTCGGGCGGTCCGGCGAGCGTCTTTGAGGAGGGCGCGCCGCGCTGCGATCCCGCGGTTCTGGAGATGGGTATTCCAGTCCTGGGCATTTGCTACGGCATGCAGCTCGGTTGCCACATGCTTGGATTCGAAGTAAGCCCGGCAGACAGTCGTGAATACGGTCGCGCGCATTTGGATATCCACGACAGTCACGGATTGATGCACGGTATTCCGCCGCGCACCACCGTCTGGATGAGCCATGGCGATCAAGTCCGTGATGCGCACGGCGACCTCGCGGTGCTGGCATCCACGGATACCTGCGCGGTGGCAGCGGTGGCGCATCGATCCAAGCCATTCTTTGGCGTGCAATTCCACCCAGAAGTGACGCACACGCCGCACGGGATTGATGTGCTGCGTAATTTCCTGTACGGAGAGTGCCATTGCACGGGCAACTGGCGCATGGCGGATTTCTTAGAACGGGAGACTGCGCGCATTCGCGCTGAAGTCGGTACTGATCGCGTCATTTGCGGTTTGTCTGGCGGCGTTGATTCAAGCGTGGTCGCTGCGCTCCTCTCGCGCGCGATCGGTAGTCAATTGACGTGCATCTTTGTGGACAATGGATTGTTGCGAACGGGCGAGCGTGATTTGGTGGAGAGCACCTTCCGTGGCGCGTTTGATGTTGATCTGCGCGTGATTGATGCTTCCGCTGAGTTCCTCGCTGACCTGGAAGGCATCACTGATCCGCAGGAAAAACGTCGCCGAATTGGTCATCGATTTATCAATGTCTTCCAAGCGGCCGCCAAGGACATTGGTGCAAACGCGCGTTGGTTGGCGCAAGGGACGCTGTACCCCGACGTCATTGAGAGCGGCGCAAGTCTGGCGGGAACTGCCGCCAACATCAAGTTGCACCACAATGTGGGCGGGCTGCCCGCGGAGCTGGGATTCCAACTCATTGAACCGCTGCGCGACCTCTTCAAAGATGAGGTTCGACGCCTCGGCGAAGTGCTCGCGCTGCCTCCGCAGATTGTCTGGCGACATCCCTTCCCGGGCCCGGGTCTTGCGGTGCGCGTGATTGGAGAGATCACGCCGGAACGGCTTGCCATCCTGCGCGATTGCGATGAGATTTTCCTGGAAGAAATCGTCTCCGAGGATTTGTACCGGGTGACCAGCCAAGTGTTTGCCGTGTTGCTTCCCGTGAAGACGGTGGGAGTGATGGGCGATGGCCGCACCTACGACTCGGTTGTTGCGTTGCGCGCCGTCACCACCGAGGACTTCATGACCGCCGATTGGGCGCGGTTGCCATGGGACGTCCTGGCGCGGATTTCAAACCGCATCATCAATGAGGTGAAGGGCGTGAATCGCGTGGTGTATGACATCTCCAGCAAACCGCCTGCCACTATTGAGTGGGAATAAGCGGAATCGTTGGGAATCAGAGCAACGGTATGAAGCTGCGCGGTGGATGGCGCGCTCACTCCAGTACCGCTTTACGCGCGGTGCGTTCCGCCAGTGCGATTCAATGCCATCTCTAACACATCGCACACGATGTTCACTTCCTCTTCCGTCATATCGTTGAAGAAGGGAAGGGCAATGGTGCGGGCGGCTGCGCTTTCCGCCACCGGGAATTGTCCGGGTTCGGTTCCCATCACGGCGCGTACCTGCGGAAGCAAGCTGGTCGCTGGGTAGTAATTGGCGGCACCGATGTCTTGACGATGCAGGACACCGATGATGGCATCACGGTCGTCGCAGGTGTAGCGCGTGGAAAGACGGATGACAAAGTTTGCCCAACTGACGCTGCTGCCTTCGGGAATCGTTGGCAGCACAATGTCTGGGTTTGCCGCAAGCCGACGTACATAGGCGGTGGCAACCGCTTGTCGACGTTCGATGGTTGAGTCAAGACGACGGATTTGTCCGCATCCAAGCGCGGCCGCGGACTCAGTCATGCGCGCGTCGTATCCGCCGATGGCAATGTGTTCCAAGATGGCACCGATATCACGTGGCTGCCCGGAGAAACTCATGCGGTCCACGCGGCCTTGGTGACGGAGTGCGCGGCACGCAGCGGCCAAGGTGTCGTCATGCGTGACCAGCATGCCGCCTTCACCGGTAGTGACTTGGCGGTTCGACCAGAAACCAAGGCAGGCAACACGTCCCCAGCGCCCGGCATTGTCAGCACCGTAGGTGGTGCCAAGGGCCTCGGAGGCGTTTTCAACCATGGGAATTTCCATGCGCGAGCACAGCGCGATCAACTCCGGAAACTGCGCGGGATTTCCAAACGTCAGCGCGGCCAGCATCGCCTTGGTCTTCTTGCCGATCCGCTTTGCTGCAGACTCGGGATCCATGTTCAAACTCATGGGATCGACATCAACGAACACTGGTCGGGCGCCCACATTCAGGACGCTGTTGGGCATGCCGCTGTAGCCGAAAGCGGGGACGAGCACTTCATCGCCTGGCCCGATACCAAGTGCGCGGAGTGCAATCTCAATGGCAATCGCACCAGAGGACACGCCGACGCCGAATGAACGGCGCGTTCGTTCTGCAACCAGTTGCTCAAACTCAAGGAGGCATGGCCCCACGCTCAGCGTGCCGCGCCGCAAGGTGTCCACCACCAACTCGATGTCGGATTCGAGAATCTCGGGGCGGTTCAGTGGAATGACGGGATTGGCAGCAGGGTGGGGCATGGGAACTCTTATCAAGCAAAGTAATTACTGAGGCGCAGCCACTGTGGGTGCTGGCGCGGACGGCGCCGAGACTTTCTCTCCCGCAATGCGTGTGATCAGATCTTCGGTCTTCTTGCACGCGCGGGCATAGAACCAAGCGGCTTGCAGTGTTCGCAAAGCGTCAAGATCACCACCGCCGGCGGCGGCTCGACCGAGCACATCCAGGTCATTGGTTGAAAGCGGAGCGCCGGCACGCGCGATGATGAGGACCGCCAGCCCTTCACCGGCGCGTGGCAGTGAGCCGCGACGAGCTCTGGCAATGTCCGCTCCGGCAGCAACACAACTGTCGTTCACGCCGGTCATGGCGGCAACAACCAGGTTTGGGTCATCCTTGACGCGCTCCACCAGGGCGGCCACGGCGGCTGGGTCGCTCTTCATGAGTTCGCGCGCAAGGCCTGCCACCAAGACCGAGGTGGGACGATTTTCAAGATCGGGATCATCCATGCGTGTCAGCAGATGCTTCCAGACAATGGCGGACGATTCCGGTGGAAGTTCGGAGGCGCGGATCAGTGCCCACTCGGCGCTGAGTGGATGTCCGGCATCAAGCAGTTTGATGAGCGCCGCAACCGGATCTTTGCCGCCACTGATGGCCGCGCCGGTGTCCGCCATGGCGTCCAACACTTGATTGCCGTTACGAATGGCATCGAACGTAGTTGGCGGAATGCCGCGGTCTGACGACGCCAACAACTGCAAGCCGGCGCGGACCAGGGCCGCTTGGGAACGGTTGGCGGCCACGTAATCTTGCCAGGCAGCCACGCCAGCAGGCGTATCGATGCGGAGCGCCATGCCGATGGCACCAATGCGAGTATCGATCGTAAATGGCTCGGTACTTGCCAGTTCCAGGAGCGGTGCTGCGGCGCTCTTGAGTTCAAAGATCATGGAAGCTTCGACGAGCGCACGCATCGTGCCATTGCGATCAGCCGGTGGCAACGCCAAGAGGCGTACTTTGAATGCTTCCCACGGTGCAGGGTCGCTGGGATTTTTGGCGCTTCCGTCGCGCAGTAAGAGTGCGGCAAATCCCGCGGCAACCGGATCGTTGTTGGCAATCAATGCACGAACCGGCGCTGGGTCCCACTCTTCGTTGCGGCGGTCGATCTCAGCGATCAACGAAAGCAGCGCGGCGTCCGGAAAGTTGCCTTGTGCCAAGAGCACCGCGACTGGGGAAACGCGCAGGATGCCAGTGATGTTGGCCTCGCGAATGATGGCCGCGCGTTCGTCACGGGCAGTGATGTCAGCCAGCAACGCGGGATCGAGGCCCTTCTTACTGATGAGCGCCGTACCGAGGACGCCGTAGACGCGCGGTCCGGCAAACCGGTTGCGCACCATGGCACGAAAGAGCGCCTCCGTGCCCGGATCATTGGTGCCCGCGATGCCAGCAACGTAACTTCCGGTGGCGGGATCGGTACCCGTCAGCGAGTTCTCCAAGATGTCAATCGCCGCCTTGGAGAGATCGACCTTCTCATAGAACTGGGCGGAAGCAGGGGCGACGCACAGGATCGCTGTCATCACCACGCCCGCGATGCGCCGGACGTTGTGGAAGGGCTCAGTCAGCAGCATGCGGAGAAGTCTATCGCGCCGCCCGGCCGCGGCGCTCGACACCGCGGCGCACGGTTTCCACCAATTCACGAATGCTGCGGACCCCGGGGGTGTTCTCATCGGGTGGCAATTCATCGCCACGGTCGAGCATGTCCCGAACCCGGCGCGCGGCGGCGTGGGCGCTCGAGTGAGCGGTCCGACCAAGGTGGCGAGCAATCTCTGGGAAGCTGAGGGTGGTCATTTCGCGGGCGAGGTGGACCACCACTCCGCGGGCGAGCACCACGCGGCGATGGCGACCGGTGGAAGCGAGGTCGTCACGGTTGACGCCCAGTTCATCGCAGGTGGCTTCAACAATGGCTGCAATTCGAGGGGGTACGCCGCGAATGCCGGATTCGCCGATTCCCAGCGCCCGTTCCACGATGCTGAGTGTGGCCACGCCGCCCATGTCCTCCAGGAGGAGTGCCGCGGCGATGCGGGCAAGGGCGCCTTCAATCTCGCGGACGCTGCCGATGGCACGGTCGCTGACCGCGCGGGCTGCTGCTGGTTCAAGTGCGATCCCGCGTTCTTCTGCCAGGCGGAGTACCAGCGCCTCGCGGGTGCTGCGATCGGGAGCTTCTACCTGCACCACCATGCCGCCGAGCAAGCGACTGATCAAGGACTCGCTGAACGCGCGGAGCGCGCGCGGATGCGCATCGGTGACGATGGCGACGCGCGCACCGGCAAGCCCGATGGCGTCGATGGTGTGCAGGAATTCTGCCTGAGTGGCACCCTTGTTAGAAAGGAAGTGCACGTCATCAAGCGCTAGCAGGTCAAGTTTGCGCACGCGGGCACGGAACGCTTCGATGTTGCCAGCGCGGACCGACTGAATGTAATCGTTGGTGAACTGCTCGCCGGTGGTGTAGCGAATGCGCTCATTGGGGAAGCGCGATCGGCGATCGGCGCACAGGCCTTGCAGCAAGTGCGTTTTTCCAACGCCGCAACCGCCGTGCAGGAGAATGCTGCGGATGCCGCCGAGGTTGTCCTCGGCAAGCCGGCGCGCGGCCTCGAACGCGATTCGGTTTGAATCCCCAACCACAAAGTCTTCCAAGCGGCGCCAGCGCGGTTGATCGCGACGGATGGCGGGAACGGTGGTGGCGACGGGCGCGGGAGCATGGTTCCCGGTCATCGGGGACTCGCTGGCAGCGGATTCGTCCACGGCAACGATGCGGACGGTGAGCAGCCCCACATCGGCGGCCACGCCGGCAAGTTCGTCACGGAAGTTTCGTTCGATCCACTCAGCGGCGAAGGGGCTGGATGCGTTGACCACCAATTCGGAACCGTTCAGGGTCAGGCAGGACGGCTCTGCAAACCACATGCGGTAGCGGGCTGCGCCGATGCGAGCGGCGAGTCGGCGTTCGATGGATGCGCTGCTGGGAGCCTCGCTGAGGAGGGCTGCGTCGGGCATTGCCTGGAGTTTGGAGGCCTGTACGGTGGCGGTCGACACGGTTCGGTGGGTCCTGTCAGTGAGGGCGCGAGGCGCAGTGATGACCGCGATGCGGTAACTATGGAAACAGCATGCGCCGATGGCGAATGAGCCACCGCTCCCTTGTCCGTACTGAACGAGGCAGTGCATGCCGACAGGATTTCAGGATCGTCCGTGTCCACTCCGTGCGGTCATCTCCGATGACTTGCACGGCGCTCAACGGTCCGCTTACGCGGCGCTCCAGTGGTGATGGCGGGCGCTCATGGCCGCGCTGATTCCAGTGGGGCGCCACACAAGCGGCGCTGTTGAATGCTCCACTTCCTGCGGAGCACGGCGAAGGGTAACCGCAATCTGCATTGATGCAAGGGGCGAGTGAATGTGATGTTGAATCACGCTTGCGTAAGTGCCGTAGTCCGTGGCAATTCCCTCGCAGAAACTAATTTCATCCACCGTTTATGCATGGTGTTGCTTGCCGATTGTGGACAACCGTCGTCACTTGACAGGCGCCGGCGAAATCGCGTAGGGCGCGGGATGCGCGACGAAGGCCTCGCGACGACGCAGCGCGCAGAATCCGGCGTGCGTGTAGAGGGCAAGCGCGGGTGAATTTCGCGAGTCCACTGCAAGTGCGATGTTTGGTTCCGGACGCTGTGCGGCGAGCGCCATTCCATGCGCGAGCAGTGCGCTGCCAAGACCACGACCGCGGGCTTGCGGTACTAAACCAAGGTAGATCACTTCAGTGGAATCAGTGGACGGTGACGGCGCAAGAAGTAACGCGCCGACCGGGCGTTCGTTCTCAAAGGCAATGGTCCACATGGAGGCATCGTGTTCGCCGGCGGCAAGGTGACCATCAACAATATCCGTTGGCGTGCGCAACTCGGCGAGGCCGGGGCAATCAAGCGTGTCTTGGTAGGTCTCTGTGAGCAGCGCTTGAAGCATGGAGCGCTCGGCGGAGTTCCATGGCGCAAGGCGAAACGGAGCTGGTACGGGAATGGAGCGGACCTCACCCGTGTGAATGGGGCGCTCCATGTATTCAAGTGTGGCCAGATGACGCATGCCACCCGCCACCCAAGCGCTGGTACGCAGGCTTTCGTTTGCGGACGAAAGTGCCTGCACTAGCCGGATCTGTGGAAGTTGGAAACCCGCTTGCAGGGTGGCGGTGATCAGGCTGCCCACTTGCGCCGCGTGCGGGTGGTCACGGGGCGCGGTCGACATGAGGAGCGCCGTGCGCCCTGGATGGGGTATCATCAGGGTGGCAGCGACCAGTCGCTCATCCTGATGCGCAGTCCAGAGGTGCGTCAGGTCCACGCCTTGTGAAGCGGCTCGGCGCTCGAAGGCGGGTGCAGCGGCCACCGTGGAGCCAAGGACCGAGGAAAGCGCGGCTGCTCGGTCGTCGGGATTGGCCTTGCTGCACAGCAACTCCGAGGGGGAGCTGTCACTTCCGCGAAAGAGTCGTCGAAAAGGCACATGATCAGCGTAACCGGGAAGCCTTCCGAGCCGTAGAATCCTGACCATGTTTGCAGCCCCGAACGCCGTGATTCGTCCCCTCGCTTGCGCACTTGGTCTGGCCGTCTTGACGGTTGGGCTGATGGCCGTGCAGCCCGCCGCTGCACGCACCCCCAATGCAGCGCCGCCAGTGGTGCCAGATTCCAAGTTGATTCCCAAGGTTCGTCCCGCCACTGCGGATGACCTTGATTTCCGCCCCGGTGCGCTCTCCATCGTGACCGACACGCCGACCGGTGGACGATTCTGGGTGTTCACGTACACGATTGCCAATAAGACTGGAAAGACGCAGCGTTTCTCGCCTCGCTTTGACATGTTGATGGGCGACGGCGTGATCTTGACCGCCGGCAAGGATGTTCCGGTGGACGCGGCGCGTCGCATGCAACGCGCAGTTGCTTCCGCGCAGGCGATGGATCAGTTCCAGGTGATGGGTGACATTCTCGACGGGGAATCAAACGCCCGCGAGGGGTTTGTGATCTGGCCTGCCAAGGGTGATGCCAAGGATATGACGCTGTTTGTGAGCGGCATGAGCGCTGCATTTGATCGCTGCACCGACCCCGCCACGGGCAAGGACGTGATCATGCGGCGCACGTGGTCCCGACATTTCGCGGTTCCAGGCGAGTCGGACCCGCGCCACGGAACCGAGGCGGCCTTTGACGTGATGAAGGATCAGTGGCTGATGCGGTGACGCGCCGCGGCGATTTGCAGGCCGTCGGCGTGATGCGTTGCCGATAATCCTTGGAACAGCGCCGGACGTTCATGCACAATTTGATGTTAATCGTGCGTTTCCGGTGGTTGTCGCGCGTGCAGCGGTTGAGAATCAACGGTGATTCCGTTACACTTCGGAACTCGATATTGACCGACTGAACTTTGCAGGAGACTTTGCTATGGC
>JBILYM010000334.1:0-2817 GCA_044377725.1 Phycisphaerales bacterium | reverse complement strand
GTCGGCAACGACTGGCCTAGATAAATGGCTGTACGCGGCTTTGCCGCTGACAGAATCCGGCTTACCGTCCGTGTCGCCCACACTTATGCCCGGATCCCGCGAAATGGGGATCCGGGCACCTTTTTGCGCCGTATGCGTGGGTGCTGGTCACTTAAAATCGTCGTTTTTCGGGTGCAAATGCACAATCTGCAAGAACTCTCGACTTTAGGGATTGAGTTCCGTACTGAATCCGCGACAATTGTCGATCAGTTAGATATTCGCTCAACCTAAACACTATGCACGACCCACTCGAAACCAACGTCAATCCACCAAAGGCCTCCAATCCGCACGCCTACGCGATGCTCCTGTATCGCCGGGCTGTGCATCCAGAGTTCTTTGGGATTGAAGCCCGCCGCAAGATGCAGCACGGCGATTACGAGTTTGAGGGTTGGATCTTCAAGGGCGGTCACTGCGTGCGCTTCCAATACGGCGCCATCACCTTCTGCGAAGTGGTAGTTGACAATCCAACCAGCCTCCCAGATCGCGGCTTGGCCGGCACGCTCCCATGCGCGGGCGAGCACGACCACGAAGAGAAGATCACGGAAAATATCACGTACATGACGACCATCCAGTCGGAGTCGCTCAGTGATCATCTGTACCTCGGCACCTACAAGGAAATGCTGCAGCACGGTCGCGATAGTGATTCGCTGATGACCTGCTGGACCGATCCAAACGGCAAGCCAAATCTGTCGATCATTGACATGCAGCGCTTCCGTAACGAGATTCACTCGCAGAGCTACCACCTGCGTGCAGGCTCTGGACTGGTGCTGCGAACGCAGTCACTCGTTCAGCTTCCTGAGCCAGCTGCGAAGGAAACTCCGTCCGCAAGTGCGCGTCGTCGCTGACGTTCATGCCTGATCCGTTGACTGTCCATGCCGTGCTCGCGCGCTTTGATCGAGCGCTCGGCCTTGATGTATCGCCGCGTCCGTTGCACGGAACGCGTGATTTATTACGCGAAACGCAACAGCGAGCCGTAGTGCAGGTGAAGGACGTTGTGCATGCTCCCGCTGTTGTGCGTGCGGTTGTTGCGGTCCCGGCTAGTTCACGTGAAGAACGCGTAGCACGCTTAGCAGAGATTGAATCGCGCCACGCAACCACGTGCCAACTGTGCGCGTTTGCTGGTGCAAATGGCAAACTCGTCTTTGGCGAGGGCGCGCCTGATGCTGAGATCATGTTTGTTGGTGAGGTTCCAGGCGATCCAGAGGAGCGCGTCGGTCGTCCGTTCATGGGGCCAGCTGGCGAGAAACTTGACGAGATGATTCGTGCCATGGGTTTGACGCGCGCGGATGTCTACATCGCCAGCGTATTGAAGTCGCGTTTGCCGGGCGATAGGGCGCCAACTCCAGAAGACATTGTTGCCTGCGGTCCGTACCTATTGGAACAGGTGCTGGCGGTGCAGCCGCGTGTGCTGGTGACGATGGGCGGACCGGCCACCAAGTGGATCTGCGGAGTCGATGCAGGAATCTCACGGATTCGCGGTACGTGGCAATCGTGGACACCGCCTGCGGGTGCGTCGTACCCAAGTATTCCGGTCATGCCCACGTACCACCCCTCGTACGTACTGCGTACATACACGCGACAAGTGCGCGCTGAAGTGTGGAGCGATCTGCGCGCGGTGCTGGCACGGATTGGTCGTGCTGTACCGACGCGTGCGGCTGCCACCGACGCGTAAGCGAACGGCACTTCGGTTGCGCAGGCAACTGTGCATGCAATAAGCCCGCGATAAAGCATGCGACGAATATCCAACTACGTCTCCAGCACCCACGCGAGCGTTCAGTTACGCCAACAGCGCAAGCGCTGCTGATGAAATCATCGCCGCACCATTTGGGTCGACGGACTGTTCGTACTTGACCATTTCACGCGTCCGGTGTGGGGCGCAGACGGCGGTGACATACATGTTGCCGATGGAGCACCAACGGTTGGCATTTCCAGTCTTGGCAACATGCGCCAAGAAAGGCTCGCCGCCGCCGATGAATTCGCCCAAGAGTTCGCGGTCGAACTGCTCAACGGCATGCTTGCGCTTCTCATCAAGTGGGGCCTGATCGCCAAACTGCGGACCCACGTGACTCAGGTCGGCGCTTGAAACAAACACCGTTCGACCACCGGTCTGCGCAAGGATCGACTTGAGAGCCGCCGCAAATTCCTTGGTTCCAACCCGCTCGCCATCGTCACTGATGAGACCAATGTTTGGATCCGGCACCAGCGCTGCAATCACCGGAACATCGCCGTACAGGTGCTGTACCCACGGAATGTGCAAGGCAATGGAGTGTTCGGAAGCAAAGTCGATCTGATCCTTGAAGAGTTTGTCGCCAAACGCATCGCGAAGGCGCTCAAGGATTGCCGTGTCTGAGCGGGCAGTACCAAGCGGGGTTTCAAAGCCGTACTCGGTCATCACCACGCCATCGCCAAGCCCGAAGTGATTGGTGCCAAGCACCACCACGCGGTCGGGGCGCTCGCGCGCGCCGGTTTCAAGGCACTTGTACGCAGCTGCATAGTTGGCAGCGCCGCGTCCGTAATCCAAGTGCGGTGCAACGATGCCAATCACCGGGCTCTCAAACTCTGGATCATCAGCCTTCGCCAAATTTTCAGTCATGAAGGCGCGCAGTTGCTCAGCAATCTCAGGACGGCGCGCTTCCTCAGGTAGAGGGAACGAGCCGCGCGTTTGAATGTCTTCCATCTTGGACTTCTCAAGCGCTTCGCTGGTTGGTCCCCAGAGATACCCAAGTTCATCAAGCTTGCCCAGCATCTGCAGCAGTTGCGGCTGCGCCTCGGCGGGCA
>JBILYM010000333.1:0-2820 GCA_044377725.1 Phycisphaerales bacterium | reverse complement strand
GCCAGTCCGCGGCCGGCGTGGTAGCCGCCAGCCTCAGCGGAATTGCCACGTTTGATGGCCGCCCACTCGCCAGCCCGGAAATCAACGTCGCTCTGTCGGTGATGCTTCGCAGTAACGACAGCGCAGCACCTGCGAGCACCGATGCTGCGGAATACATCGGCCTCGTTCGAGGCATTACCCCAACCGCATTCATCGTGCATCCGCAAGCGCGGCTCGTGGCTGGACGTGCGCCACAAGCAGGTGCCAATGAAGTGGCACTCGGAGCAAGCGCGGCCCGCACCGCAGGAATCAACCCAGATGCGCTCGCCAGCGTGCTGACTGATGCAGGCAGTGGCGGCCCGGAGGTGATCGTCGACACTCGACCATTTCGCGTGGTTGGACTGATTCGCGCGCCGGGCACAGTGATTGATGGCGAAACATGGATGCCACTCAGCGATGCGGTGGTACTTACCCAGCGCGACACAATCTCCGCAGTGATCGTCACACTTGCCGCAGACGCGTCCGCATCTGACGTGATGGACTTTGCACAACGACGCATTGATCTTGAACTGAGCGCGATTTCTGAGCCCGCTTACTACGCATCGCAGAGTGCCTTCTACCGGCCAGTGCGCATCATGGTGCTTGCCAGTGCTGTGCTGGTTGCATTGGGCGCACTCCTTGGTGGTCTCAATACCATGTACGCCGCGTTTGCCAGCCGAGTCCGCGAAATCGGCATGTTGCAGGTGCTTGGATTCACGCGTAAAGCGGTGACTGCCAGCCTGCTGCAGGAGAGCCTGATTGCTTCCATGACCGGCGCGCTCATTGCGGTGGTACTTGCCATTCTGTTTCTTGATGGCATCGCCATTCAATTCTCCATGGGCACTTTCGGCATCAAAATTGACGAATTCGTGGTGGCGATCGGTCTTGCCACCGGTCTGTTCGTCGGTGTCGCTGGCTGCGTAGTGCCCGCTATCCGCTGCCTGCGACTGCCACTTCCATCCGCACTCAAGTCTGACTAAACCCCGTCCCGCAACCTTTACAACTTCTGTAACTTCTCACTTCAACTCAAGGAACCAATGCAATGAAGACTTCTGCTCCATACGTACTCCGTACCTGCGCATCATTCAGTAGCTGTGCAATTCTGGCTTTGACCATGGCTGCCTGCGATGGCGCCGCTGCACCGCAAACCAAAGCAAACACGACCATCCCCGCCGGCATGATCACCAAGGGTCCAGCCACCGGAACTGGTGTGGCCGCTGCAAAGCTCACTGCTAAGCAAGGCGAGACCATCACTCTCGTCGGTCGCATCGGTGGCAGCGAAGACCCATTTGTTGCCGACCGCGCTGTATTCACCATCGTTGATCCATCGCTGAAGAGTTGCGCTGACATGGCCGATCCCGACCATTGCACGACGCCGTGGGATTACTGCTGCGAAGAACGCGGTTCCCTCAAGCGCAGCACTGCAACCATCGAGTTCGCTGGTGCTGACGGTCGTCCACTGAAGGGCTCGATTCGGGGAGTTTCTGGTCTCGATCCACTGGTCACGGTAGCCGTTACTGGCACCGTCACCGAACGCAACGACGCTGGCATGTTGGTCGTGCGCGCCACCAAGGTCGAAGTTCGCTGAGCGGAATTGGATCCACAGACGCCGCTTCAGCATGATGCTGCGCGGCGTCAGTACCCAAACCAGCGCTGGCGAATTTGATCCAGAGTGCCGTTCTCGCGCAACGCCAGAATGGCGATGTCAAATTTTTCTCGCAGATTTGTTCCGTCTCGATGGAACGAAAATCCAAAGTGCCGGCGCTGGAACAGTTCGCCGACAACATTCACCTTTACTTCCGGATGCTTTAGGTCGTAGTACTCCAAGATGGATGCGTCGCCTACCACCGCATCAACACGATGCTCCAACATGGCTTGCACCGCCTCCGCGAACTTTCCAAACTTGACAATATCCAACTTCTGCTCTGAACAGTAAGTGTCGCCACCGCTTTCAGCGGCAATGCCGATCGTCTTGCCTCGCAGGTCCTTTGGACCGTTGATCTGTCGATGCAAGACATCCGCTGTCATCACACTGGTGACGGTCGATGTCAGGTATGCAACCGTCGCTAATCCGAACAACAGCCAGATGGCAGCAACAATCCGCCCGATCCACGGCGGCACCACTCCGCCTTTGTAACTGGTCTTTCCAGTCACAGCTACGGAGACCACATGGTGGAACGACTCAGCAAGCCCTTCATGTAAATGCGGCGTGAATTCACGATCAAACCGACGTAGCAACAGCGATACCACGACGGTCAATCCAAGGGCGCCAATCACGCACCAAGCGAGCAAGCGCGCATGCCCACCCTCAACAAGTCCGTCAATCACGCGAAAGAAAGAACTTGTCTTTTCAGACGAGACCATCACGCGCAGCCCGGCGTCTAAAATCGGCTGCGAAAAGTCAACGCGCTCGAGCCGTTCGCTGGTGACGAGCGTGTTGCCCACTCCGGCATCCACTTCGCCGCTCGCCACTGCATCGATCAGGGCATCCGCGGATGCATACTCCCGAAACTCCGGAACCACTCGCGCGTGTATAGATGACGCTTCAAACATCACCACGGCGTAGCCAGTCCACTTCATGGCTGTATCCGGAATGGCAAACGGCTCGGCGTTCAACACCCCCACTTTGATGGCGCGCGGCGTTTCCAGCGGCGGATCGGCAACCGGGGCTGCAGGGGCAGCTTGTATGCACCCCGCCCAACAAGCCATCGCCACCAACACTGTATAGCCGCGCCGAGAGATCATCGATTGCCATTTCATCGAACGGAACACTACGGCACCCACGCCGTTTGCGCTACCCGG
>JBILYM010000075.1:0-8553 GCA_044377725.1 Phycisphaerales bacterium | reverse complement strand
TCGATAATCCCCAAGAGTTCAGCAACGCGTGACTCTGATACGGGGCGATCGGCCACCATCAATACTGCTTCGACGCGCTGCTCTAACGGCAGGTCAAAGCAGGGAATCGCCTGCTCTGCCGATTCGGCCATCAGTGCAAAGGTCGAGGGCGCAGGTGCGCTCTTTTGGGTCATGGGTGTAGTGTGCCAAAAACCGCGGCATCAGGTTGCCACGCCAATCAAACGATTACTTCCGGGCGGCCTGGGCTGCCATGATCTTGGCTCGCGCAAGGCGTTGTGCGCGCTCAATTGATGCGCGCTCGTCGAGAGTTGCAGCGCGGTCGCCAGAGCCAAGGACCTTGGCATTGGCGTCGGCAAGTTCGCGCTCAGCGGCGGTGATATCGATACCAGAGGCCTCCATGGCCTTCTCGGTCAGCAAGGTCAGGCGGCTGCCGTCCATCTGCGCGAATCCGCCGTCAAGCACGAACACCCGGGATGCGCCGCCGTCGGTCTGCACGGTCACCACACCGGTCCCCAACTTGGTCAGGAACGCCGAGGCGCCCGTTGCAACACCCTGCTGACCGTCCCATGCTTCAAAGCTCGCATAGGAAGCGGGGGTATCAAGAATGGCGTCGGATGGAGTGACGATGGCGCAGGTGAAGGACATAGTGTTTGCCTTGGTGATGCGGTGCCGACCGCAGGATTGAGGCGCAAATCGTAACGGAAATCGCGCGGCGCGCACCACGCGCGCGACCGCCGGATTATTGCCCGGTCAACAGCCCGGAACGGAGCGCTAGTTCGGCATTGCGGAACGCAGGTTCCTCGGTGACCTCACGCACGATGAAAGGCGCAAGCCAGTCTGGAATATCAAGGGGAGCGTCTGTTGAGGGCAACTCGCACTCCGCGAGAACCAAGGGAATGTGGGTGAACTGATCGATCTCCCATACGCGGTCGCCAACGGATATCCGGGTTCGCACCTTCTCCAACCGACGGCCGATAGTTCGTGGCCACTCGCGCGCAAATGTCTCGGCATCAATACTGCGTTCTATTTCCTGACGGACTAGCCCAATGCCACTCTTGATGGTGTGAATGTGTTCGACCGAGCCGTCTGAATGTGTGATGCGCCGCAGGCGACCTTCAAGTTGATGTGGGGCGACGGGAGCAAGTGAGCCATGCGAATTGCCATCAATCACTTGGGATTGGAGCGGCAAATAGCCCTGATCAATGCGCCACACTTCGCCGCGTGGCAACGGTGTCGGTAACGCACGCAGCAAGTAGACCCGTTCAATCTCAGCGGCCACGGCCGGCTCCGGTCGCTGCCTGCTGTGGTGCCAGTCGGCTCACCCACTGCGCAATGAGATTGGCAAATGCATGTTTCAAGTTCACTGCTGAACGAACGTGCTGCTCGAACTCCGAAAGTATTTCACTGGCACCAATCCAGCGCTCGAGCGCGACGGTGTCATTCGACGCCGCTGCAACTGCAAGCGCGCGGCGCACGCGAAGTCCCAATAGTTGCGCGAGCAAACGGACGCCTAAGCGATTTGCTGCTTCCTTGGAAGCGCTGTCGTCCGCATCCACAATTGCCTTTGCAAACTCGTCCGCAATTTCAGCCATTCGGTCTGACAAACCTGGTGGGTAGCGACCACTCTCCAGCGCATCAAAGAGTGGGGAAAGTTCAGCATTCCAGGCGGCAATCCCGTGCTGAACGGCGCGGGTCGCCATGCCTGGTGACCCCTCAGCAAAGGCCTCGATGAACGCCCGATCACCCTCCGGAAGCGACGGACCATCAGTGTTCCACCACTGCGTCATCTCCTGCGCGCCGAGTGGACCAAATGCAACACGCTGGCATCGACTGCGAATGGTTGGCAACAAGCGATCTTCCTGCTGCGTCACCAACACAATGGTGGTTCCAGCGGGCGGCTCTTCAAGAGTCTTGAGCATGGCGTTCTGACCATCAGCATCAAGAAGTTCGGCCTCGTCAATGATGAACACCTTGCCATGACCAAGCGACGCGGTGCGGAACACGCCGCTTTCGTGGTGGCGGCCGCTACTGGTGACGCCGCCCAGCATTCGCTCACGCAGCAGTTCAAGCGGAATGTTCATTTGCTTGCGATCGCGTAGTTCGCGGCTCTCGCTGATGGCGGCAAGTTCTTTGCGAATGACGTGGAAATCAGGATGAGTGCCAGCGTCAATCAGTCGTGCGCATGGGGTATCACGCGGCGCCTGCAGTGTTGCGCGATTACTAGCGGTACTCGCTGGATCAAGCAGGATCCGAGCAAATTCCTCGGCGGTTCGAAACTTCCCTACCCCGGCTGGACCGTGAAAAATCCAGGCGTGGTGCACGTGCCCACTTGCAAGCGCACACCCAAGTGCACGAAGCGCGCGCGATTGACCAAGGATGTGGTGCGATGGCGTCACGAGACGCGAGTGTACGAACGGTGGTCATGAAGCGCCATCAAGCACCATCATGGCCCAATCCACAGGCCGTTCACCAGCCGATAGCGCGGCACCCGAGCGACGCTGCCGGTGAGGATCTGCGTGGAAATGGTGTTCCCCGAAGCATCCACTTCAAACAGTGTGTCCGAAGAAGTCAGTGTGATGAGCGTGGTATTGCTGAGCGTGCGGAATGCGCCGCATTGGGTTGGACCGCCATAAAAAGCACCCGCGCTACCCACTGTCCATGTTGGGACTGTTGGGCCAAACGCAGCGGTTACGGGAACAACGTAGCCACCCGATGTATCACGCGGTGGCGCAAGTTCTACAACCTGTGACCAGTCGTTGGCATTGCCAGTCCGATCGCCATTGTTAAACACCATGATGTTGCCCGCTCCGGGCATTCCAGTGGGAATCCACGTGGCAGAGTGACACACATAGAAATTGCGATCGGCCGTCGTTCCGCGACGCGAGGCCAATGGATTTCCCCATCGATAGAGAAGGTCGCCGCCACGACCACGCGCGCCGCCAGTGTGCGAAGCAGCTTGCGCCGTGGTTGTTGAGTGGTCAATCACCCACAGTTCTGACCAGGAACGCGAACTCACCACAATCTCGTCGCGCTCAGCGTTGTAGTCGATGGAATTCATGTGAATCCAATCCACTGGCGAGGCGGCGGGGCTGTAATTGGCGTCAATCAGCTCTGGATGGCTTGCAACAACGGTGTAATTTGCAGATCCGGGTGCGACATCTTGCGCAAGGTGGTCCCACGCTTTCCACTGCCAAACAATGTCATACGCGGAGGTGCCGGTTGGCTTGAGTTCCAAAATCTGCTCAGACCACACCGAGGCTGTGGCGTTGATTCGACCCGCCGCGGTTTGTTCCGCTACTGATCGAACGTCCCAGACCACGCAAAGAATGTTTCCGTTCGGCATTGGCCGAATGTCATGATGCTGCTGCGACGTGCTTGTGGCAACCAGTAAATCATTCTGCAGCGTTCCGGCCGGTGAAAAGATCTGTATCCGACCACCTCGACCCGCAGCATTGAGCGATCCGCCTGAGTAAACGCACGGTCGAACTAATGAGCCATCAGGTCGTAGGTACGCCACACTGGCGCCTTGGCCGCCGCCAGTCCACGTCTTCACCGTGGCGCCTGAGGGATCAACTGCAATGGTGGATGTTGACGTTAACTGGGTAACAATCGACCACTCGATGGCCACCGGGCACGGGCCCCATGCGGCGAGAAGTATTCCGAGGTCAAGGCCATCAACGTTGCCGTCCCCAGATAGGTCAAGGGCGGGTGTTCCCCAGGCACTCAACATCGACCCAAGATCGGCGCCGTTCACATTGCCGTTGTTGTCAAAGTCACCGACACACGTGCTAGTGCCTGCACTTGCACTTGCCGTCATGGCCGACACCAAGAGCGATACCCAGAGCGATACCCAGAGCGGTACCAAGCGCGACAGTCCAACCCGAGGGGTCACGGGCACGGTCCCCATCCTGCGAGCAACGAGCCGAGGTCAGCACCATTGACGATGCCATTGCGATCAAGGTCGCCAGCACCACCGCCGTCTCCCCAGTTGGATAAGAGCGACCCAAGGTCTGCACCATCCACGGTGCGCGAGCCATCGATGTCGGCTACGCACAGCCCGCCCACCAATGTTTGCACCGACTCACCGCTACCGGGAGTGTTGTGCCCGCCGTTCGGACCAGTATTTCCTGCAGGAACCACGCCGTAATAGGTTTCACCCAACGTGTACGGATACACGGGTTCCATCACTGCGTTGACGGTGACGAAGTAGCAGTACGTCCCCGCGGGGTACTCGGGTGTAACGCATATGCGACCGTTGTGTCGATCAAGGCGACCACTTGCGGCGATGTACTGCCAGTCCTCAACGTAGCAACCGAGTGGAAACGCGGTGCTGATTGCTGGCCCGTACTGACTTGCCGTGAGTTGTGTCCCGTTTGGCAATGATGTGCGCGCTGTGATCTGCCGTGGCTGGAAACTTGACGTGATCCGAGCAACGCCACCAGTTCCATCCGCGTTCGCATAGCCAAACGGACCGTAAATTGGGAATCCGTCGAAAGCAAATCCAATCAGCGGCGAATGTTTGGTGACATCAATTGCACCAAGCAAGCATGTTGGATACGCGTGCGGGTGGTACTCGCGTCCCGGTGATGGGTGACCGTAGCAACTATCAAAGCTGCCGCGCTCGAAGACCCATGCTGTCTGATTCCAGATGCCGAGGTTGTTGTAACTACGTGCGTCGCGCGCGTTGTAGATGGCGGTTCCATCACGGAGCACTGCTGCGTGACCCAAGCCAACCGTTTTTGCAGTGCCAGTATTTTGTACTGGGTTCAGTGGAAGTTTGTAAACCCAATTCAGAGCGGTCGCAGTGTTGGGACTATTCCACGGGCCAATGGTGTAACTCGGGATGCCATTGCAAGTGACATAGACATTGGTGGTGGAGTATCGAACCAAGGTGACATCGGCCACTGCGCCGCCGTAGCCAGTGGCGCCGGTGGTGTTGCGTTTCCACTGCGTTACGGTTGGTGGAACGGCAAACCCGGCGCTGGCGCAAGCAAGTGCGATGCAACAAATGTTGATGGTGGGGATCTTCATTTCAATGGTCTCTGGCGGGTCCTACGAAGTGACGGCGGCTGAGTTCGGGGCAGCACTACGCGGCTGCACTGGATCATGCAACTAATTGGCGGGCTTCGCCACTACGGGACGGGTGATTGCTGCGGAGACCCCAGAAATTCGTGAACTTGGGGGCAACGCATCGCGCCGGAGGTCACGAGGAGCCACTAATGTGAACGCCGATGAGCCACCTGGATCTTCGGTCCACAGCCACTGATCGGCTGGGGTGTTGGGGTCTGGGGTGACTTGGGACGCTTGCGGAAGGCGCCAGCCGTTGCCATCCATACGTGTGACTTGCGCGCGGACGATGTGGCCATCGGTGAGCTGCGAGTGCTCCACCCGGTACGCAGCTGTCAAGCCATCATGGGCGCTGCGCGCGTTGCATGCAGATACCGCGTCAAACCAAGTAAGTCCGCCGGCTGGTGCGGCGTTTGTAGATTCGGCGGAGGTGATCGGTTCGAGCGGCGTGAGTGACGCGGCGGTGCGCTCGAAAGCGTTCGCTAGGCCAGCGCGCGCGCACCACAGAATGGCCATGGGCTTCGATTGATTTGCGGCAACTTCATCGCTGTGGACTGTGTCAATACGAATGTTTGTGCCACGAACGAGTTCGATGGGCGTAGCGAATCGATAGGAACGATCAAGACCTTCACGGTAGGTGGAAATCTCCAGAAGTACCCGCTCCACACCGTCGGGCGCTACGGCGCATACGCGAACGGATGTGCAACGCTCATCGGTGCGCAGCCCAAGCACGCCAGCCTCCACATCAACGACTAGTGGCGCGCTCTCGGTCCGTATTGATCGATCGGTGCGCTCAATACGAACGGCACCGAGTGGACCAGCTGCAAACACTTCTGCAAGCCGGTCGGTCGGTGCTCCGGCGTCAAATGACAACTGCACTGCAGCGGGCGTTTCTGCGCCACGACCAGTGGCGTGCAGTTCAACCACTAAGTCGCCCAACCCGGGATGAATTGACCAATGGTCAGGTAGCTCCCAAACACTGTCAGCACCAAGCATGGCGAACGATCCAGCCGAGGAAACAGGGCCATCACCGCGTGTGTGTGCACCATCACCGGGATCAGTATGGTCCAGTTGCAAGACGTTTCCGCTTGGATCAATGCTCACCATAACGCGCTCCACCGCGGCTGAAGCACGCGTCATATGGACCGCGTGAACACGATCGGGAAGCGCGGGAGAGTGCACAGCAAACGTGCGCATGTGGATGCCATCAGCGGGAATAGCCCAGCCAGTCGCGAGGGCGATGGTTGTGGTTGGTGCCGAGATTTGCGGAAGAGGTGGTGATGTGGGTGTTACAGGTGACGTGGGTGTTACGGATGATGCTCGCAGATCGGCGGCGTCAGGCGCGGTGAGTGGCGCATCGATTGCACCTGTGGTTGCCCAGGCGGTGATTGTCGCGCGCTCAGTGTCGGTCATGCTGGAGTGATGAAATGGCCCGCCACCAGTTGGAAGCCATGGTGGCATGAAATGCTCGCGCAGTACTGTTGCAATGGTCGGCGCTTTGCGTGCGATAGCAGCACGCGTGTCCAGCCGAAGTGGAGAACTGCCGCCCTGACTATGGCAGCCGAGACAATGCGCGCTGTAGAGCGACCATCCCGATGGTGTTGTTTGCGGCGATGCTTCAAGTGGCATTGGCGACGGCGGCGATGCCGGTGATGGCAGAGGTGGCGGCGCGGAAACACCCACCGCCGTGTAAACGAGTGCTGCATGAGCTGTAAGAATTGCCAGTAAATGAAGCATGGATGGCAGCCTAGGCGTTCATCGAGACTTGCAAACTCGAAACGCGCAAAGATCTACGGTTCCAAGACACAACCAACCGGCGTGGTCACCCGTGCGGCAGGCGCTTTCCCGTGAGTGATGTCCCGCAGCGCATCGTTCAAATCATGTGTTGTTGCGCTTGGTCGACGGGAGCCGCGCTCGGGATACTGATCGTCGATGCGCCCGCGATACAAGAATGCGCGTGGGTCGACGGTCGCACCGCGCCCACCCGCAGTGACTATTACTTCTGGCACAAACCGCACACCAAATCGGTTCCGGATGGCGTGGTCTTCATCAACAGTGGTTGGATAGGCAATAGCGAACTGGCGAATGTGCTCTGCCACCTCCGCCGCGCTCACGGGCACCTCTGCATAGACGCCGACGAAATCGACGCCAAGCGGTGTGTAGCGAGCGCGCAGCCGCTCAAGCTCTGGTTGATAGTTGTTGCAGATTGGACAGTCTGTGGAAATGAATAGCCATACCGTTGCGTGTGGTGGTGTATTTGGAATAGCGGCAGCGGGAGTACTTATCTTTGCGCCTGCTGTCGGTGCTGATGGCGACCCTGTTGGCCCTGTTGATGCCATTGATGCCACTGATGCCGTTGGTGACGAGCATCCGATCAGTGCCAACAGCATTACGCCCGCCACTGCTGTAACGCTTCGCTTCAAGCGCATGGCGGGTGCCGGGAGAAGAATTTCAACGGTGCACTCACAGCGTATATCGAGCACATATAGCCTTAAAACTTAGGTATTTCCACCAGCCGGGGGGACTGTGGCATGGTCTTTCCGGTGGGGTCGCGCATGTCAACTGGCATGAGGAGTTCTTCTCCGTTCACCAAGTGCTTGGGGAACTTTTTCATGACCGTCTCCACCTCTGGTGCATAGAGGGTGCTCTTGGAGTCGTACGCATCGGCACCAAAGACGCCGATGGTCACGATGCTGGTCTTGGTGTCGAAGTCGTGAAAGTAGTACGCCTCGTTTCCTTCGGCGCGCAACTGTCGACACAGTGTTTCTGCGGAGCGCTTGATGTCGCTCATCTTCAGTTCGTCCGTACCAAACGTACTCCATACTGCAATTTGCAAGGAGTACAACGTTGCATTGGGGCGTGTTCGTCTGACTATGCGAAGATCATTTGGTCCTGGTGGGCCAGCCTCAGCGCCTGCACCCATGCGGGTCAACATGGCACGTGGGAAGGCGCGCATGTTGCCTTCGTTGATCTCTTTGACAACCTTCAGTTCCGCTTGCGCGGCGGGATCTTGTGGCCCCGTGAAGTGGCCAACCAACACAACACTGCCGCGCTGTGTCGTGCTGACGTACGCGTCGTTCAGTTGCGGGTACCGCCGAATCACTTCTTCGCGAATGGCGTTCGCGTTGGCTTGATGTTCAGCGCCAGTGACTGATGCCAGCAAGACGCTCCAGCCGGTCTGGTTGCCATCAACATCGGTGCGGGCCGCTGCGCGTGCGGCAGCGGCGGTTGCTTGCGCTTGGCGCTGCGCGTCATTGGTCGAAGCCATTCGGGCAGCGGCGGCGCGCTCTGCGGCAGAGGGCGCACGCGCTCCAGGGGCGGCAGCCACGCTGACTGGTGCGGGGGCGGCCGGGGCGCTGGCTACGGGGGCTGATCCTTTGGTAGCTGGAGGTAGATCTGGCGTTACCACCTCGTCCCCGGGGTTCATGAGGGCCAGCGATGGATCATCGGCTGTGGCCGTGGGTTTCGCCGGGGCCACCGGTGCCG
>JBILYM010000332.1:0-2826 GCA_044377725.1 Phycisphaerales bacterium | reverse complement strand
CTGCCTTGAACAAGGCAGGGAGCGGTTGACTGGAGCCGAGTGCCAAGCCCTTCTTGTAGTTGCCGAGTGCATCGCTTGGGTTTCGCTTTGCCTGCATCCACATCTGCAGCGCGCCGAGTTGCGCGATCCCGTATTCGATGTAGTAGAAGGGCAGGCCGAAGATATGCAGTTGGCGGTGCCACATGGTCTGTAGCGAGTTCTCATGACCCGTCCAGTCGATGGCGGATCCAAAGCGGTTATTGAGGTGCAGCCAGTACTGCTCGCGATCTTTGCGCGTGTGCGTGGGGTTCAGATAGACCCAGTGCTGGAACGCATCGATGGTTGCGATCCACGGAAGCATGGTGCTGAGCGACTCAAGGTGATCGCGTCGGGCGCGCATTGCGTCGTCTGATGAGTAGAACTCTTCTAGGTAGGGGAAGGTGAGTAGTTCCATGCTCATGCTGGCAACTTCTGCAAACTCCATCGGGCTGCTTCGGTAGGCAACCAAAGGGTCATGCGCAGCCAGCAGGCTGTGGAATGCGTGGCCGGCTTCGTGCACCATGGTGACGACGTCGCGGTGCAGTCCGGCGGCGTTCATGAAGATGAATGGTGATCGGGTGCGCTGCCGCTGGTATTGGTAACCGCCTGGGGCTTTGCCCTTGCGGCTTTCAAGATCCAGGCAATCTCCGCGGCGCATGCTGTCAAACATGGTCCCGAGTTCAGGGTCCATGCGGTGAAATATGGCGCTGGAACGATCGACAAGTTCTTCTGCGCCTTCAAAGGGCTTGAGCGGCGCGCGGCCGTGCAGATCAACCTTGATGTCCCACGGCTTCAGTGCGGGAATTCCGAGGACTTTTGCACGTTCAGCGTTGAGTTTGCGCAGCAGTGGAACGCACACTTTTTCTGCACCTTCGTGGAAGGTTGCGCAGTCGGCGGGCGTGTAATCAAAGCGTTGCAGGCGAGCGTGTTGGAAGTCTCGGAAGTTTGAGTATCCGCCATTCAGCGCCATCTGATGACGGTGTGCCAGCATGTGATCAAAGATGTCATTGATGCGATCGACATCGTTCAGGCGGCGGGCAGAGACAGCTTCCCAGCTTGCCTGTCGGCGTGGGCGATCGGTCTCTTCCAGGTAGCGCGCCATTTGCGGCAGCGTGCGCTCTGCGCCGTCAAACGTGACGGTCATGGCACCGTTAATCTCGCTGTACTGCTGGTCAAGCTTGGTGACTTCGGTCTCGATAGGAATGTTCACTTCACAGAACATCTCAACAGAGCGACGCAGGCTGCGGAGGAGAACGCTGTAGCGTTGCTGGTCGAGTTGTTGGGCGAAGGGGCATTCAGCGATCTTGCGATCGAGGGCGAAGCCGATCTTCTTGAGTTCCGGTTCAACGTTCTCAACAAAATCCAGGTAGCGCTTGCGCGCGAGTTCGTCGTCGGTGTGACGCGTCATCTGGATGTAGAGATTGGCAGCCGATTCTTCGGCGGCGGCATCGAGTTCGCTGCGGTCCAGGAGCAGACGCTCCAGCGCGGCGCAATCATGAATGGTGCGACCGACCAGCTGCGAATACAAAGGTTCGAGCGCAGACCATTTGCTGCCATCAATGACGGCGGGAACAAACGTAGATGCGGGGGGATGGCCTGGGCTTGTAGTGCTGGTGGTCATGTTTAAAATTTCCAAAGCGAGTAAGTCGGGCATAGTAGCCCTCCCCGGCTGCATGAAAATTATTGGTCGTCATGTTTGTGGCGCTGTAACCGCGGTCGTCAGTGTCCGCGGACAGTGACAGCGATGGCGGGAAGGCCGGCTCGTGCTCGCACCAATTCGGCGATCAGGTCGGCTTCCAGTCGCCCAGCGCACAGAACGAACAGCGTGCTGCCGCTACCGCTGACATGGACGGTGCGGGCGGCGGCCTCTTGCACTTCTGCGATCTCGTCTTCGAGCGCGGGTGCAGCGGCGATGGCGGCTGCGGCTAGGTCATTGAAGGGCGCATCATGGGTGAGTGAATCCATGGCGGCGAGCGCACGGACGCGGTGTGTCTGCAGCGCGGCGTCTGGGCGGAGCATGTCAAACTTTCCGTACACGGGGCCGGTTGGGCAAGCGATTGCCGGGAACACCAGCACGGCGTGGATGTCAGGAAGGTGGTCGTGATGTTCAAGCCGTTCGCCGAGGCCTTCCACGATTGCGCTACCCCCGCGCACCAAGAACGGCACATCGCTGCCGAGGCTGCGAGCGATCTCAGCGAGTGTTGCATCGTCAAGGCCGAGTTCGAAGAGTTCGTTCACGCCGCGCAGCATGGCTGCAGCATTGCTTGAGCCACCACCGAGTCCGCCGCCGACGGGGATTCGCTTTTCAAGTTTCATCCGCAGCGGGAGCTTTCGGCCGACATGGCGTTCAAGTTCCAAGTGCGCGCGGACGGCGAGGTCGGTCTGGATGGGCCAATCAATGAGCGACGTGCGCGGCGCATCGGGCGCCCAGACGATTGCATAGAGCGAGTCGCGGCCTGCATCAAGACGGCGAAGGTGCAGGTCATCTGCAAAGTCGGTGGTGACCATCCAACTGGCAATGGGATGCATGCGATCTGCACCGGGCGCACCGACGGAGAGCGCCAAGTTGAGCTTGGCAGGGGCACGCACAATGATTTCGCGGGGCTCAGACATGGGACGAAAGCGTAGCGCGGAAATAGGTGCTGTTCACCACTGTCCCTATTTCGTCGGCGAAGTGAGCGGAGTTGAGTCGTTGACCGCCCCCTCCGTTGCGCGCGGGACCCTCGGACGCGGACGGCTGCGCTCCACAAGGTTCCGCTTAGCCTCGGGCGAAACTGTTCGTCCGGTTGGCACCCACGGGGCGTACGT
>JBILYM010000331.1:0-2828 GCA_044377725.1 Phycisphaerales bacterium | reverse complement strand
GCCTGCACCATGGTGAAGTCTGCGCGCGGGCCCGTGGCATCAAAGGATGCAACGGCCAACAGAATGATGGCAATGAGAATCACCGGTACTGCAAGCTTCATGGCTCTTGTATAGATCGGACACAGGCGGCAATGTGATGCAATCCGTAGACTTTCCCATGTGCGCCCCGCCCTCTCCGTCCTGATGTTCGCCGCCGCGTGCCTGACCCTGGTGGGCTGCGCCGCCGATCCGGCACCTCCAGTGCTGGCGTTCCCGCGTGCGGATTACGAACGCGTCTTTGACGCAGCGGTGGAAACCGCGCGCGTGTATCGATTTCGACCGGTGATTACCGACCGGGAACTGGGCGTGATCGAAACAGATGCACGCACTGCCGGCTCCATGCTTGAGCCGTGGCGCACCGACAATGACGGCATTCAAGACATGATGGCGCACACGGTGAACTTTGAACGGCGCCGGGTGCGGTTCGAATTTGTCCCTGAGGCGTTCAGCACACCAGCTCCTGCGGCTGATGCCCGAGCGCAAGGCGCGGCCATTCCTGGCAGCGTGCGCGCGGAGGAACGCTTCGACCTACTCACCACCAAGGGCACCATCGAACTGCGCGCGTGGGTGTACGTTGATCGGGCATTCCGGCCGAACCAGCAAATCGGCCGCTGGACGAGCAGCGAAACCCGTGTGTCCACCGACCCCACCATGGCACAAGACCGCGAGGACGAATCCACCCGGATTCCCACCGAGTGGACCCCCATTGGCCGCGATGTCCCATATGAACAGCGACTGATGGTCAGTATCCGCGAGTTGTTGGCAACACCGGCTCCCGCCGCGAAAGCCGACAGCGCTGCAACCGCGCCCACCCCCGGCGCGGACACTCCGCATTGACACGGCTTTCGGACACGGGGTACCGTTCTCTGTTCAACCTGCTCGCCGTCCCGCCCGAAAGCACTCCAACCGATGCTCCTGAATTCAGTGAAGTTCTCATCCTCCGCACGCATCGCAGCGATTGTTGGAGCGCTCACGTTGGTCGCCGCCGCATCGCCAGTCTTGGCGCAAGCTGATGCCATTCCGCCAGACCTTGTGAATGTGAAGCAGGCCCTCACCGCAGAGCAACGAAAGTCTGTGACCGAATTCGTCACCAAGGCAGCGGAGCGCTTTGCCGAGGCTGACCCCGCAGGCGTGGTGGCTATCCGAACCAAGCTGGTCGACCAGATTCGCCAAACGACGGTGAGCCCAAACTTCCGCCGCGATTTCGGAATCGAATTCGTCAAGGGATTTGCAAAGTTTGCTGAAGGCACCGATTCGATGCGGGCCACCAACGCCTTCATCTTGGCGCGATTCATCGCTACCGCCGAGAGCATTGACTTTCTGATTGACAACCTTGATTCGGACAACCAGCCGGAAGTTGCCATCCGCATCGCCGCGAGCGCGCAGTTGCCCAAGGCACTTGATGCCGCACCGCTCTCGCCTCCGCAGTTCGATGCGATCACCAAGCGGATCGCCGCCGTCCTCAAGAAGGAGCACAACTGGGTGGTCGCTGCACACGAAGTGGAATCCATCACGCAGATGCTCCGCGAGGAAGCGCTGACTCCGGCCCAAGCGGACGCCATTGCCATGAGCTTGGCTGCCAGCATCAACGATCTGCAATCGCGCGTTGCTGCCGGTTCCGATCCGCAACTGATTAACGCCCTGCAGCGTGCCCTGCTCGCGGTGCGCAACCAGTTGTCGGGGATCGCTAGTTCGGCGCGAACCAAACTGCTCACGGCGATCGCGCCTTCCTTGGACTCCCTGGTCAAGATGAAGGCCACGCCCCCGGCGAGTATCACTGAGGCTGACCTGACCGTGACTTTCAAGGCGGTCGTGAATACGGCCGGCCTGCTCCAGAAGGTCACTGCCAGCGGCGGCGGCTAAGGTTATTGGACTTACTGGGCTGCTTCGGGTGTGATTTGGCACGGATTCCGTCACGGAGCAGTTTGGGCGCATTCGAATACTGCCGAATGCTCACAAAGTCCCTTGACTTAAACGATCCTCCTACCCACTATTGAACGTACAGAAGGTGAGATAAGCATTTATCTCCGCCGGCATGCACTCCCAAGCCTCCACACTTTCTCGATAGACGACCCATGAAGATGACAGCCCCCTTTCAACGCCAGCCACGCGCAAGAGTCACTCTGATTGTTGGCGTGAGCGCGATGTTCGCTGCTGGCGTTGTGAGCACGGTGGGCGCATTCATGGGCGGCCCGCCAGTCCAGACACAAATCCCAACGACCGCCGAGGATTTCCGGCAGCCCGGGACCCAACCGAACGCGAACACTGATCAATTCGCCGCGACCATTTCAAGCAACAATTGCACCTTCTGCCACTCCGACTACAGCCCAACATTTGCGCCGTTTGATACGTGGGTCACCAGCATGATGGCGCAGTCGGCCCGCGATCCGGTCTGGCATGCCGCGCTTGCGGTGGCCAATCAGGACGCCAACCTTTCTGGCGAATTCTGCATTCGATGCCATGCGCCCGGCGCTTGGCTCGGTGAACGAAGCGCTACGGGAACAACCGTGGAATTCACCAACGATGATTTGGATGGCATCAACTGCCACTTCTGCCATCGTGCTGTGAATCCAGAGCTCGGGAAATTCAGCGCTGTTGGCTACCCCATTGAAGGTCAGGACCCAGATCCGGATCCGGAAGTGCTCTCGCCACTGGCCGCAGCGGGTCTGATTCCGCAGGGTCACGGCAACGCCCGCTACATCATTGATCCGCGCGACGTGCGCCGTGGTCCATTCAGCGACGTTCCGATCAACTTCCACGGTTCATCATTCTGGGGCGAACCAGTGTGG
>JBILYM010000330.1:0-2855 GCA_044377725.1 Phycisphaerales bacterium | reverse complement strand
AACGGTGCGGCCATGATTCCGAGTCTAAGCGGTCAGTGCAGTCCGGATGGCCTTCAATCTCTTGAGTAGCGCCGGGATTTCTGCAAGTGGTTGGATGGTGCCCGCATCGCTCTTCGACTTGGTTGGTTCCGGGTGGCATTCCAGGAAGATGGCTTGGACCCCTGCCGAAACCGCCGCGTTCGCCAGGATGCCAGCGCGCTCGGGGCGGCCGCTGGTTGCAGTACCTGCGCCGCCCGGCAGCTGCGTGCTGTGGGTAATGTCAAAGCACACCGGAGCGCCCAGCGCCATCATGTCGCCAAGACCAATGAAGTCAGTGACCAGACGGTGGTAACCAAAGAACGTGCCGCGCTCCGTGAGCATGGGCTGCGTGCAGCCACCTTCCGCAAGTTTGGTGAGGACGTTGCGCATCTCTTCCGGCGCCATGAACTGCCCCTTCTTGACATTGACGGGCTTGCCAGTGGCGGCGGCGGCTGCCAATAGGTCGGTCTGTCGGCACAGGAATGCAGGCACCTGCAAGAGGTCGACCACGCGCGCCACCGGCTCGGCTTGTGCCGGGTCATGGATATCGGTGGTGACTGGAACGCCGAGTTTCTCGCGCAGGCGCGCCATCTCTTCCATGCCACGCTCCAGCCCAGGCCCGCGATGACCGTGAATACTGCTGCGGTTCGCCTTATCGAAGCTCGCCTTGAACACATAGGGCAGGTCCAAGGCGTGGCAGGCATCTCGGACCACCGTACCGATTCGCTCATTGGTCGCCGAGTCCTCCAAAATGCACGGACCAGCGATAACTAAGAGACGACGGGCGGGCGCGGCAAAGAACTCAGGAAGGACGTTTTTCATGGCAATTGAGGCTCGGAGGGGGATGAGCGGAGGGTGGGCAGGCGTCACAGACGGTGCAGCCCACCGTTCAGAACTTGAAATTACTTGATTCTTCCTTCACTTGCCGGGTCCTGTATCTGACATTCCGGGTGACGGCGCCTCACATTCGGGGCGTCGGCGAGTTTTCAGGAGTCACACCATGAGCCAGTTCCCCGATACCCCCGAGCAATTCAGTACCGCCGTCTATGACTTGGTGCGTCGCCGCCACGGTTCACGAACCGTGGAATTGGTGACCACCTTGGTACTGACGATCGATGGTCGGCACTTGGGCTTGGAGAACCTGTGGCGCACCGTGCAACGCGCCCCGGAAACATGGCTGGAGACGGTGGAGCATCACATCGATCGCGTTCTTGAAGGCGATCAGATGAGCACCCTGGACATTCCATTTGCTGTGGCAAAGAGCCGCATCATGCCGCGCATTCAACCCGGCAATATCTTCCAAACGCTCGACCGCGAGCATGTCGCTCATGTTCAGTGGGTGAATGACACCGTGATCGTCTTCGTCATGGACATGCCGCACTACACGGTTTCCATCAGCACCGAGCAGATGATCCGCTGGGGCGTGACGGCTGACGAGCTAGAAGAAATTGCCCGCGCCAACCTGGACCGCTACGCGCCGAACTTGGATGTTCAAGTAGTTCGCTCCAACGAAGGCGGTCGCGCGGCCATCATCAGTATGCACGACGGCTATGACGCAGCACGCCTGCTCCTTGGCGATCTGCACTCGCGCCTCTCCGCGCAGCTCGGAAAGACGTTCTACGTCGCCGCACCGGCGCGCGACATGTTCTTAGCGATGACTGGCGATCCAGAACCTTTCGTCGAGCGCCTCCGTGCGCGCGCCGAGCAGGAGTACCAGCGCCTGCCGTATCCGATTTGCGCTGACCTCTTCTTGGTCACCACGGATGGCGTGGCAGGAACGAAGCTCGAAGCGGCTTGAGTATGTGACATCAAGCTTGCGTACTGGCTCGCGACGAGGCATCACGCCTGCGTACTGGTCCGCATTCGCCTTACGAGGATGGCCGCTGAGCGCGGCCCTGTCCTCTTCGGCGCTTGCGGCCAGGTTGCGCGTTGTTGCATCACGCTTGTGTACTGGCCCGCATTCGCCTTACGAGGATGGCCGCTGAGCGCGGCCCTATCCTCTCCGGCGCCTGCGGCCAGGTGGGGGTGTTCCACAATCCTTGGTATGCAAGTGCCTTCCGTGTGCGAGCCCCCGCAGTGAGCACGGGATCCTCGGTAAGCGGCGTGTGAAACTGAGAAGTCCGGCAGTTGGACGTACGCCCCGTGGGTGCCAACCGGACGAACAGTTTCGCCCGAGGCTAAGCGGAACCTTGTGGAGCGCAGCCGTCCGCGTCCGAGGGTCCCGCGCGCAACGGAGGGGGCGGTCAACGACTCAACTCACTTCGACCGCGCGCTTCCCCGCTCCCTATGATTGCCTCTCCCGTGCTCCTCCTGATTGACAACTATGACTCGTTCACCTGGAACCTCGTCCAGCGCTTCAGCGAGATCGACCCGAGCTTGCGCATCGAAGTCATCCGCAATGATGCCATCGATGTCGCGGGGGCCGAGGCGCTTGCACCCACGCACTTGGTGATCTCGCCAGGTCCTTGCACGCCGAAGGAGGCCGGCATCAGCGGCGCGCTGCTTTCGCATTTCAAGGGTCGCATCCCAGCGCTCGGCGTGTGCCTCGGTCACCAAGCAATCGGTGACGTCCACGGAATGACCGTGCGCCGTAATGACATCGCCGTGCACGGCAAGACCAGTCCCATTCATCATGATGGGCGCGGGCTCTTTGTTGGCATGTCGAACCCATTCATCGCAACGCGCTACCACTCGCTGGTGATCGACCCATCCACGGTTCACCCGGACTTTGAAGTGACCGCTCGTACTGAGCGTGATGAGATCATGGGCATTCGTTGGAAAGCCCCCGCCGGCGCATCGCCGCTTGAGGGCGTGCAATTTCATCCGGAGAGTTTCCT
>JBILYM010000074.1:0-8646 GCA_044377725.1 Phycisphaerales bacterium | reverse complement strand
GTGATCCACGATTTCCCGTGCAGACGCGTCAAGCGCCTGGTGGTCGTAGGCTTCCATTCGGATTCGAATCTTGCCGCCCTGCATGGGTGTATCTGTCCTCAATCCAGCTTCGTCATCGTTCCAATCACTGCTCAGCACGTTGCCGGGCACATGTGGCTGGAAAGACGCGAATCGGGGAGGATACCCAAACTCGGCAAACTGTCAATACCCCTGATCACACAACCGATGACTACATCTCTTGCTAGACCGTCATTGACCTCTTTGCGTCGGAACGGCTAGCCTTGCAAGGACTTCGGGCACTCCGCCCTTTACCGGACTGCGACTTCATTGAGACAGGAAACGCCCATGCGCCAATTTCTCCAGAGAAATGCCTCCCTGTTTCTAACTAGTTTTAGCGTGGTATTGGCCGTCCAGGTCCACGGGCAAGGCCCCAGCACCCCTCCGCAAAGTCCGAATAACACCGGGAGCGGTGCTCAAGCTCCCCCCAAGAAGCCAGCCACTGCAACGGGGACCGGCGGTTCCGCGGCAGCTCCGCGCGGGTCGGTGGGCACCGGAACGCCTCCGCCCGGCTCCGCGGTGCCAGCGAATGATGGGCTCGACCCCAAGTACCTGGAGTTTGAAGTGTTGGGAATGCGCTTTCGGCCTCCGGTGCAGAGCATCATGCGCGCCGATGGCAGCGGCATCACTGCGCAGTGGACTATTTCAGAGCGCGCTGATCCGCCACGATTCGTTCTCCGCGTCTCGCGCCTAGTAGCGAGCGATGCAACAAGTACGCCGGCGCAGCAGATCGATTCCTATATCAAGAGCGTCAGTGAGCGCCCATCGCCAAACGCCGTGTTTGCCGTGCGCTCGCGCAAGGAATTTGAACTTGATGGGCGCCCCGCTGCCCTCTTGTACACGTCCTTGCGCGAAGGAACTGGCGACGATGAAATCTCCGCCGTTCAGGGCTACTTCATCCTGCAATTTGCCCCCAATGAATTCGTAGTGATTTCATCGCTCCTCGCTGAACAAGACTTTGCTTCAGTGTCACAACTCTTGGAACGATCGTTCCGCACCATGCAGGTTGCCAACCAGGCCGCCCTGGCTGACGAACGCTCCGGACGAATTGCGCGCGGTGATCACCTACTCCGTGGCCTGGATGAAGAAGCCATGCGTCGTGCACTTGATCCGGTGGGCGCGAAGGGAGAAGCGCCGGCGCCGCGCTGGTACCGGATCACGCGCGTTGATGCCACGGGTGATGTCAAGGATGTGGGCTATATGACCATGGTGGTGATCGATGCCGCGCAGGGGTTGGCCAATCCAGATCGGCGCGAGTCGGAATGGACCAAGACAGAAAAAGAGCGTGGATTACTTGTGCGGATGCAGGTTCGCACGCTGCTTGACGCTACCGGTACGGCCTTCAGCGATACCGAAGCGCGGTACTGGACACGTTGGGATCGCGGGCGCGAATTCTGGACGGTGCGTTCCACGATCCGCAAGGATCGCGCGAGCAGCACCTCAACGCAGCTGGGTATTCGGAGCGAACCAACCAGCGGCTCGCCACGACCAATCCTGGAGGTGGCGGACGTGGTGCCGAACGAAGTTGCCACGGAACCACGACGTTGGCCGATTCCGGAAGTTGGCTACGTGTCGCAAGCAGAGTCATTGGTCTTGCCACGCCTGTTTCCGAAAGTTGACGCGCCCATTGACTATGGTTTCTATTGCTTCGATCCACGGAGCGGCAGGCTGGCACAGCGGGTTGATCGCCAAACACCCACCGCAAAGGGATTCACCATCGCCACCCAGACCACGCTGGAGGCGCCCGCGATCGCACAGTTCGTTGATGAGCGCGGAATTCTGCTGAAGCGTTCCAGTGATGACGGCTCGGTGATCGAGGCCACTACTGGGCAAGCACTGCTGGAATTGTGGCAAAAGAAGGGTCTTCCTACCAAATGATGCGCGGCATTGCCCAAACTCAGGAGCGCGATCGCGGGACCGTAGGTCGGTTGACGCTGCCTGTGCTGACGCTGCTCGTTGTGCCGCTGACACTGGCACGGTGCGCCGCAAAAGAGCAAACTCCGCAAGCGCCGCAAGGCAACGGTGCGTTCCTTGAAGTGCTTTCCGAGCGCGCACCACCGGCCGATGCGCACGTGCAGTCGCAGGTCTTGGAGCCCACCCGCCCCACCATTGAACGCTGGGCGACGGTTGGCGAAAGCGCGTCGTTTGAAATTCGTGCATCAGTCACCGGCAGCGAAGGCAACGAACGTTGGACGCGCACCGAGCCTGCCGCCACGCGCGTACTGGCGCGCACCGCCGCGGATGAGGTGACACTCATCGAGCAAACCGATTCATCCGACGGCGCCACGACTCGATTCCTGCAGCCACTCATCTTGGCGCCCGCAGACTTACGCGTGGGCCAAGAGTGCACGAGTACGAGCGTGGTAGTGACTGTTCGCGGCAACGCGATCGACAATGAGGGCGGCCGCGCACAGCGTTCGATGAAACTTGCTTCCGAAGACCGAATTCGCACGCCACTTGGCGAATTGAGCGCGCTGCGGATTGATTCCGTATTTACTATGAAAGTGCCGTTTGCCAGCATGAGACGCGAAACATCAACATGGATACGCGCCGGTGATGGACCGGTGGCCATCCGCAGTGTTGAGAAGATCTTGGTGATGGGCGTGGTGCCACGCAATCGCTCAGAAACGCGCGTTCGATTGCCCGCCACTGGATGGACTCCATGACAGGAACAAGACCATGATCGGAATGCCGCGTGTACTTCTTGCCATTCCCGTCTTTAACGAGGCGAAGTCGATCGATCGCGTGTTGAGTGCGGTCAAGCCATACGTTCAAGACATCTTGATGGTCGATGATGGTTCGACGGACGACACGCCCGCCCGCATTGCCGCGCACCCAGTGGAAGTGATCCGACACTGCCAGAATCGTGGCTACGGACGATCCATGCAAGACATCTTCCATGCCGCGGACGCTGACGGATACGGCTGGGTCATCACCATGGATTGCGACGAACAACATTCACCCGCTTCCATTCCGGACTTCTTACAAGCCATCCGCGCCGACAGCGCCGACGTGATCAGCGGCAGCCGCTATCTCCGCG
Source organism: Phycisphaerales bacterium (assembly GCA_044377725.1). GTDB lineage: Bacteria > Planctomycetota > Phycisphaerae > Phycisphaerales > SM1A02 > UBA966. Next base: position 5,549 of record JBILYM010000074.1, on the reverse strand, counting down.
CAAGCCCGGAAGACAACGATGCGCCCGGGCGGCGCCGCGAAGTGAACATGACGCTGACCGCGGAGATCAATGCGCGACTCGGCTCGGTACCGTCAACCAGCGGCACACGAGCAGCGCTGGGCGGTGGACTCACCGATTCGTTCTGCGGTTTCAAGGCATATCGGGTGGCATCCTTGCGAACCCTGAGCTTGGATGTGGATGGCTATGACTTCCCGCTGCAATTCTGGGTGCAAGCCGTGGCGCACGGGCTGCGTGTGGACGAGATTCCTGTTCCACGCATCTATGTTGATCTGAATCGATCATTTGGCAGCGAGCTTGATGATCCAACCCGCAGGTTGGCCCTGTACCGCGCCACCTTTGAACGCGAACTTGCGCGCTGCGCGGGGAGACTTCGCTTGATCACCGGGAGTGTGGCGTGAACAACGCGGCGCATGATGCGCTCACCACTGTGGAGAGCGCCGGACCGCTGCGCGCGGCGCAGGGCACGATCATGGGTGCCGAACTGTCCTACTGGCGCGATGCCATGCGCGAAGAGTTACAGATGCCCAGTGGCATACTGGTGGGCACCGGGCACCAAGTGGAGTGGTGGCATCCGGGAATCGCCGCGAAATTTATGTGGGCGAACGCAGTGGCCACGCGTGCTGGCGCTGCCAGCGTCTGGCTGATCATCGATACCGACATTCGTGATCCGCGCGAACTGCGCGTCCCGGTGAGTGCCAATGGAGATATTGAATCGGCGCTGTATCGCTTTGGACCACGCGCGCTGCATGGAACGCCGGCGTGCGTTCGAAGCGTGTGTCAACCGACGCCCTTTGCGGACGCGCGCGGGGTAGCAATTCCGCCGTGTGCAGCAGTGGGAACAGAGGCGGCCTATCGCGCACTGCTGGCACACTCCAACGCCGCGGACTGCACTACGCAAGTGCTGGCTGCCGTGCGCCAATGCACGCCGGAACTTGGCGCTTCTGGATGCACGGTTCGGTCATCGCAACTCATGAACACTGCGCTGGGCGTGGCCATCGTGGAGCGCGCCGCGCGCGATCCGCACGCATGCGCGCGGGCGTTCAACGCGGCCGTTGCGGTGGTTCCGCGAGTTGCTCGCATGCTCGCCGAAGACGGTCCGCTCGGTCCGGAACTTCCCCTATGGACCCGTGGCAGTGACGGAGCCCGGCACCGCGTGCATGCCGCCGAACTTGCTGCGCTGCGTGCGGAACATGCACCGCTTTGGCCGCGCGCCTTTCTCACCAGCGCCATGGCACGAGCGGTGCTCTCCGATCGATTCGTGCACGGCACCGGCGGCAAGATCTACGAACGCGCCACCGATCTGTTTGCACAGTCGTGGCTGGACGCGCGGCTTCCGGCATTTGATGTTGCCAGCGCCACACTGCGCCTTCCGTTCAGCGCAGACGCGCTCCCGCCACCCGTCACGGCTGCGGCTCGCCGCGCCCGATGGTTCGACCCAAATTCAACGGGAAACGCCCCAAGCGCAAGCAAATCGGCTGCACTGGCAACCATTGCAAGCGCGCCGCGCGCCAGTGCCGCGCGCCGCAGCGCATGGCTTTCCATGCACGCAGAATTGGGGCGGGCGCGTGCAGTGCATGCAGCTGAAATCCAAGCGTTGGACGCCCATCACGCTGCCGACCGAATCCGCGCACGCGCCGCGCAACTACGCGCCGATCGAACGTGGGCTGCGGTACTGCATCCGCAGGAAGCGCTGGCCGATTTGGCGGAATCACTCCGCCGGCAATGCCGATGACGATGCCGCCAACGGATCGGGGCGGAACAACCGAGTGTCCAGGCTCCACACCTTGTCTGTGAATTCTTGACCGGGATGAATGCCCTTGGAACGCTGCGCCGCGTGAATGGCAATAGCCGTCTTGGCATCCAAGTTGTCAAGCATTGCAACAAAGATCGCCTCCGGAGTAGACGGAATCTTGGTGGCACCAAACTCAAGCGATCCATGGTGACTGAGCACAATGTGCTGCAAGACCAACAGTGCATCGGCGGGGATGCGAACATTTCCATCGCGGGAGACCTTACTTGCCATCGCGCTGAGCATGATGACGCCCTTGACGGTGTGGCCGAGCAGATTTCCTTCCGCCGTGTAACTGAATCCGCGCTCCCAAGTGAGTTCGGAAGTCTTGCCTAAATCATGCAGGAACAGGCCAACGAGCACGATGTCGCGATTGAGTTCCGGATAGAGAGGCAGCATGCCCTCAGCAAGGCGCAGTAGCTGCAGCGTGTGCTCAAGCAGTCCGCCAATCCACGCATGGTGCACACTCACCGCGGCAGGTGCTTGGCGCACTCGTGCCATGAACGGTTCGTTGGAGAGATACGCATCCGCGAGCGCACGCATGGCTGGATGGGTAAGCGAACCCATGACGCGGCGCAGTTCCAGTTCCATGGCAGGAATGTCATGCTGCGATGCTGGCAGGAGCCGCGCCAGATCTTCAATGTCCACTTCAACAGAACGGATTGAGTCCACCACAATCTGCACTTGGCCGTTGTATTCCTGCGCTTGTCCACCGATCCAAACAAACCCGGTCCGCGCAATCTCGCCAAGTTGCGACTCGTCAAAGGTCCATTGCCGAATGGCCACTTCACCGCTTGCATCACGAATGATGCCCTTCAAGAAGTGCTTGCCATTCTTAGCAGTACCGCACTGCGGGTTCACCAGCGAATAGGTGCCGTCCACGTAGGTATGCGGGCGGATCTTGTCGATCGGAACATGTGGAACATGCGATCGTGGCTGGCTTGGGCCGGACGGCTGCGTTTCTGCCTGTGTCATGGGCGTTCGAGTGTACGCAGTGTGGCAATCGCCGCGGGGATTTCCGCCGCAAGTTCCGTAGCGAGCATTCCCGCGGTGCCACCAGCACGAGCAGACCAGCGTTCACCGGCAATGGCGTGTGCCTGCACTGCGAGCCGTGCGCAGTTGTAGAGGCCCAGTGCGTCTCCATATTGCGCCACCACACCAGCAATGACGCCAGAAAGGACATCACCGCTCCCGCCGATCGCCAGCGCGTCATTACCGTGCGTGCATGTCCAGGTGCGAGCTCCATCAGACACGACCGTGCCATGGCCCTTCAATACAACGATGCATCCAAGCCGTTGCGCCAATCGCTCCGCTGCAGCCGGACGCGCCACCGGATCAATCGGATCGACATTGAGATGCAGCGCGTCCGCCAAGCGCGCAAATTCACCAGGGTGCGGAGTCATGATGATGGGAGCGCGCAAATCGAGATCAAAGCGCGGAGTAGCGGCCAGGCAGTTGAGTGCATCCGCATCAACGATCACTGGGCGATTGTCATCCTGAGCGAGTACGCGAATCACTACCTGGGCTTCGGCAAATCCTGTTCCCATTCCGGGGCCGATCACCAAGACATCGGCGCGGCGCGCTTGTGTATCGAGTGCTTCGGCGACTGCGTGCGGAACAAGGTGACCATCACTATCCACTGCAAGCGGAATGCCGGTGGCAGAAGGGTTTGCTGCAAGAATTGCTGGCAACAGCGGCTCGGGCGCTGCAGCCATGCAGAGCGCGGCACCCGCACGCAATGCTCCGAGTGATGCCAGCACCACGCTGCCGAGCATGGTGATTGGATGCGCAGCATGACCGCCGATCACACAGACGGTGCCGAATGTTCCTTTGTGGCCGGCGGGGTCACGCGCGGGCAGCGCGGGAAGTGCATCACTGGCGCCATTCATCGTGCGGCTCCCTTCGATTTGATGAGTGGTTTTCCATCAATCGACTGCACTTCGATCGCGGTATCTCCCATCAGGTCAACAATGCGTGCAAGGTCGGTATCGATGGACGCGCCGTCCGCTGCACTCAGCCCGGTGAGTACATGCGATGCGTCAAATCGGGGTCCACGCGCTGCCAACACTGCGTCGAAATCCACCCATTTTCCGTCAATCATGGCTTGGGTCCACATGTGCCATCCGTAGGAATTGAGAATGGCGCCGGACTCGGCAACATAGAGAAGCCCTGAGGCCACGCGCGCGGGGATTCCCTGCGTTCGTAGGAGCGCACACAGCAGCACCGCGTGCTCAGTGCAGTCGCCCGAGCGAGATTTCAATGCCTCGCTTGCGGTAGCAAATCCACTGGCAAGGTTCTTGTTGGTGATGTAACGATTGACCGCTGATCGCAACGCTTCGGCGCGCGCAAGCGGAAGTGGTGCGCATCCCTCCAGGGACTTCTGGGCGAAGCTGCGAATGGCAGGGTCATCGCTGTCGGCCATGACGCTCGCGCGAGTGAATCGGGCGTCGGAGGCGTCTGCTGCTGGCGCCATGGAACTGGCGTCGGCATCGATGGACAGTCGCGCGGCGCCGGCAGCAGTGCGCACAAAGACCTGTGCACCTGCGCTGGGAAGATCACCAAGCACGCTGTCATTGGCGGTGACCAGCAATTCTGCGCGTCGGGCTTCAATGAGAGCGCGCGCGTTACTGGTGAGCGGGATGAACGTTCGTGCCATGATCTCTACCGGCGCGGTGGCCGCGGTAGCGATGGCGCGTGTGGTCAGCCGTGACTCCAAGATGCCAACGCCCAGGTCGGTTCGGCTCTGGATAAGAACTCCGTCAGATGACATGAATTCCGATGACGGGCGTTCGATGAGTGAGGTCTTGGTGCTCCACTCGGTCAGGCGTACGGTACGACCATCGACTTCGGTTTCCGCAGTTCCCTTGCAGACGCTTTCCACCTGCACGGCATCCGGGCCACTCTCTGGATCCAGAGTGATGTAGCGCAAATCCTTGGCGCCAGACGCCAGCCTGCGCCGAACAAATTCGTCTGCGGCGTAGGGAGGCAGCCATCCGGCAGCAGGCAGTGCATGGCGCTGCACCGTGCGGCGCCCCGACTGTTCGTCGACAATTTCCATGTCGTCCGCCGCGAATGTCCATGTGCATCGCACCGGTGCGGCGCCGGATGTCTTGGCGATTTCCGCGCGCACCGGAACGCCGCGCGTGGTTTCTTCAAACATCGTTCGCGTGCGCAGCGTTACGCCCTGCCCCATTCGCCCAACGGTCATCTCCGTCTCGGTCATGCTGCGGATGGTGGTGTCGTGGCGCTCGACCCACTCATGAAACCACCCGCATGGCTTGCCGCTGAGCGAGAGTTGATACCAGCGATCTTCAAGCGTCTGCGTGGTAGCGGACGGCGCAGCGGGAACAGGGGCAGCGGGCGTTACCAGCGGCGCTGGCGTTCCCTGCGGCGCTGGCGCTCCCTGCGGTGCTGGCGTTCCCTGCGGTGCTGGCAACCACGCTGCCACGAAGGCGTGCACGCGCGTTGGCAATGCCAAGGCGAGCACCACGCACAGCAGTGCTGCGCACTTACTGATGACGCATGAGCGGGAAGAGAATGACATCGCGAATCGACTCCGAATTAGTCATGAGCATCACCAGACGATCGATACCCATACCCATACCACCCGCGGGCGGCATGCCGACGCGCAAACTCTCCACGAAATCATGATCGAGCGTGCGGAACGTGCTCTCTTCGTCATCGGCGCCAGCAAGCTGCTCCGTGAACTTGGAAAGTTGAATATCTGGATCGTTGAGTT
>JBILYM010000073.1:0-8659 GCA_044377725.1 Phycisphaerales bacterium | reverse complement strand
CGACCGCCATCACTGCCGCCCACAATCCAAATCCCGCCAGGGCGATGGTTCGCAAAGACACCCACGCCTCGCTGCGGACCGTGGGAGCCATTTCCACCATGTACATGTTGGAAGTTGAATTCAAGTTCCGAGCGGAAAGAATCGTCATGATTTCATGCGCGCGGTCTGCGAATGTAGCAAGCGAGTCGGTGAGGGTCGCGAGCCGCTTCGAAGAAGCGAGCACCGCAGACGGCGCTGCGGAGCGCTCTTGCACCGTCTTTTCTAACCATGTCTCAAATTCGGAGGTAGTGGTTCGATCAATGACATCCAGTTCCGCCTGCAATCGTCGGTCGGTGAGTTCACGGCGGTACTCAACATCACGGCTCTTGACGGCCTGTTCGATGACTCGATCAATGAAGGTGCCGTCGACATTTGCCAAGATTCCGGCCTGCCGGGGGTCGTCCACGTTTGAATCTGACTTGCGCCGCACCATTCGCGTCTCATCAGCGTAATCATTGAATGCCTCTACCAGGACGCGGGACTTCTCCTTCGCGCTAGTGAGTTCGGATTCAAGAAGTTTGCGCCGCGTGGAACGTATGGATGCGTATCCATCAGGGTCAATGGACTTTGCTTCCTGCATGGTGTCGATGTACGCCGGGATCACCATATTGCGCCGAATGGAGGACACCTCTTGCCCAAGGTCCACAATGGACGCTCCCCGTGAATCCTTGACAACATCCGAGCCAGGCAGTTTGCTCATCGCCGCGACCGATTCACTGAGTGCATCAATGAAACTCTTCATCCGTTCCGCATGAATCACCGCACTGGCCGCCTGATTGTCCGGCGAAATAAGAGCCGCAGACGCGCGGAGTTCCTTACCAAGCGGTAGCGGGTAGTCATACGAGCGAGCGCCAGCGACATCCGAGGCGCGGGCCCACTCCACTGGAATAGCACCAAGCAAGCGCTCCATCTGGCCGTTGGTCATGGCATAACTTGTGGCACCCAACACAATCTCGAATGAAGCGCCGGACAGAGCCTTTGCTTTACTGGCAAACTCCGCTTCCAGGGCACTGCGCTCGGTGGCGGTGAGTTTGATGTTTGCTAACTTCTGCTGATAGTCGCTTCGGAGTAGGTCAAGATCATCACCACCCCGAACAATCTGCAGGTTTCTGCATAGATCGGGTAGCGATACAACGGCTTCGAGACCCTGCGCCCGCCACACCGGCTCCACCACGGACGTCGCAACAATGTCTTGCGGGCTGAATGGGGCGCGGTTGGGATATCGCCCCTCGCGCGCGCCAAGAAAGGTCGGCGTGATTTCCATGTAGGCAGTGCGCGCGACTGGGGGAAGGGCCCGCGAAATCCCAACTGCGGAAAGAGCTAAGAGCCCAACTACTAGCGTCGCCATAAAGAATCGACGGCGGTGGCGTTGTAGAAACCCGACGATGTCAATGGAGGATCCATCCTCCACGAATGCATCTCCCTCGGACGACTCTGACCGAAATGTGTCTTGGCTCATACGTGAAAGTATAAACCAACTTACCCCCGCGCCACTCGCTCACCGTCGACGCCCTCGCGTTCACACCAACGGCTCACCACGCACGCAGTCCATGCCCGTTGTGCGGCGCCTTCGTCGCCGGCGCGGGCCTGAACCAGTGCAGCATGGGCGGCCTTGCCATCCAAGATGCCCTGTGCTTCAAGGCGTTTTGGGGAGAGGACGTCGTCCACCCACTCCGCAAGCGGGCCAGCAAACCAGCGCCGGAGCGGTACCCCGAACCCCTGCTTGGATCGACCCGCAATGCTGTGCAATGCCTTGGGCAGTCGGTGCCGGAGCGATTCACGCAAGAGCAACTTTCCCACCGTTCCATCGGTGCGCCAAGCAGGCGGAATCCGCCAGGCAAAGTCAAAGAGACGTGTATCCAACATGGGGTCCCGCGCTTCCAACCCGCACTCCATACTGCAGCGGTCCAGTTTGGTCAGAATGTCATCAGGCAGGTAATTGGTCTGGTCGCGAAGCAAGAGTTCGTCAAAGAACCCATCCGGGTCACCGGGGAATTGCCGCGGCATGTCGCGCGTTTCACGAGCGACGGTACTTGCCCAGAGATCGGATGGCAGCCGCTGAATGAGTGAGGCAGGCTCGGGCCACACTGCAAAGAATGACCGCCACAGTTCTTCATCACCCGCGGCGCGCAAACTGAGCGCCGCTTTATGCATGAGTCGGCCACGTTGCGTGCGCCGCAGTGCGGAAGGAAGCACGCCCTCCATCGGTCGCAAGGTGCGATCCCAGGTATCGCCATTCAACATCTCAATGGCGTCAGCCATGCGCCGGCGTGCAAAGAGCGGCACCGAACGAATCCAACGTGACAGCGTGAAGCCGCGCAAGTGGCGTTCATAGCCACCGAAGAATTCATCACCGCCATCGCCGGTCAACACAACGCCCACGGATTGCCGCGCGAAACGCGATACCGCCAATGTTGGAATGGCGCTTGAATCAGCAAACGGCGCGTCAAAGCAGCCGATACTGTCTTCTACAAGTGAGACGAGATCTGCATCATTGATCATCACTTCATGGTGGTCAGTGCCGAGCGCCTTCGCAACGGCGCGTGCGTGCGCACGTTCGTCATACTCGGCGTGCTCAAAGCCAACCGTGAAGGTGCGCAGCGGTGCAACGCCTGCATGGCGCATGGCGGCGACCACTAGGCTGCTATCGATTCCACCGGAGAGAAACGCGCCAAACGGAACGTCACTCATGAGACGACGGCGCACCGCGGATTCCAGGAGCCCATCAAACGCGCGCACCATCTCTGCACGGTCACCGTGAAACCCCTGCGCACGAGCAGCGGCGGCGGCGGTACGCACTGAGAACCACTCGCGTTCACTGACGCGGCCGGTACTGAGATCAATGCACAACGCGTGGCCAGGGCGGAGCGCATGGACGCCTTCATAGATAGTGCGCGTCCCACGCACGGAGAGAGACCCAAGCACTGAAGCGATAGCCATGGGGCAGACCCGATTGCGGAAGACTGGGCATGCCGCCAATGCTCGTAACTCGCTGCCAAAGACGAACACCGGCGCACCGCGACCATCATCGGCGTGACCCCAGAAGCACGGCTTCACTCCAAATCGGTCGCGCACCAGCCACAGGACGCGTTCATGCAAATCAAGTGCCGCGAAGGCGAACATGCCGTCAAGATTCGGAAGCGCGGCTTCCACCCCGCGCGCGTCAAGCAGCGCGGCAAGCGTGGCGGTGTCACCAGTTGATGGACCAACTTGGACGCCGGAGGCGCGTAATTCCTGCCTAATTTCTTGATGATTCCAAATCTCACCGTTGTAGGCAATCACCCAGCGTCCCGACGGTGAGACCATGGGCTGGGCCGCCGCCGGTGAGAGGTCAATGATTGCCAATCGGCGGTGGGCAAGCCCCAGGCCGAAACGTGGCTCAAAGTAGGAACCCTCGCCATCAGGGCCTCGGTGCGCAATCATGGCGGACATGGCGCGAAGTGCAGCATTCGGATCGTTGATCCGGTCTGAACGATCGATAAAGCCGGTGAATCCACACATGGTGATGCGTCCAACTATCTATCCGGACGAGACACTGCCACGGGTTAGCATAATCGATCAACCCATGACTCACTGCGCTTTCTGATGCTGAGTATCGAATCAAATTCCATGAATGCATCCACGGTGCTTCGGCCGAGCCGCATCGCCACGGTCGCCCGGCGTGCGCATGAGGCTGCATGCTTTCTGTGGGTTGCCATGTTGCCAGTGGAGGTGGCGCCGGAGTCGCTTGCATTCTTTGTATTGATGGTGGCCAGCGCAGTGCGCATTGTTGTTGACCCGGATTCACGAGCGAGTTTCCTTGGCGCCGTGCGCGTGCTGCTACCCATGGTGGTGTTCTGCGCATGGGCGATATGCGCATCAGCGTGGTCACCAAGTAATTTTCTGGGAGCGATCAAGTCCACACCGTTACGAGCCACGCTTGGCGTCATGGCGCTGGTTCCCATCGTTGTGCGGCCATGGCCATTGCTACTGACCTTTGCGGCAAGCAGCACCGTGATGCTTGCGATTGCAGCGGTGCGCATTCTGGCCAACCCAACGAAATTTGCCCGCTACAACGAGGACTTTCCAGGAATTGTTGGCTCATACAGCGCAACCTGTTTGGTAGCGAGCGCGCTACTGATGGGGGCAAGCGCACTGGTCGTTGCTGTGGAGCGAAAGCGCTATGCAACGCTGGGTGTCATTCCCGCCGCCATCGCAGCGATCGTCCTGCGCGCTGCCGGTAGCCGGGCTGGCACAGTCGCCGCGCTCGTGGGCGTGGTGATTACTTCCGTCACCTTGGTACGGTCGGGCAGAGTGCGCCGCTGGAGAATGGTGGCGGGCGTCACTCTCTTGCTCGTTACCGGCGGAGCACTCCTATGGCAGTCGGCCGCCACCTCGCGCATGTTGCCGATTCTGTACAGCAGCCCCGACCCAATCACCGTCACTCCCCAAGGCGATCCGATGGCACAGGTCATGGCGCGCGCAGCGGGAGTGCGCGGCCAAATCTGGTTCGTATCCTTGTCGCTGATCAGCCAGCGACCGGTGTTTGGTTGGGGAACCAAGAGTTGGAAGGCGGTGGCCCTGCCGGAATTCGCGCACGTGAGCCATGCGATCGATATGAAGAGCCCCAAGACTGACGTGCTCGCGCGCACCCCGCATGCCCATAACGCATTTCTGCAAACCTGGGTTGAACAGGGCGCCATCGGCGTGGCGCTCCTGACTTGGATGCTCGTTTCCTGCTGGCAAGTTTCTCGCCGTGTCGCAGATGATCTGCTCCGTGCTGTCCTTCTTGGAATGCTCGGAGTGTGGGTATGCGAAGCGATGACTGAGGCGTTGACCAAGTCTGTGATTACAATGGCTTTTCTTGGATTGATCTTGGTTGCAGCAAGCGCCCAGAAGTCAGTTGTCCGTCACATTGATCGATAAGCGATGCCACACGAACCACTCATTCCGGCATGCCCCGCAGTGCTGCTCGTTGGCTTCAATCGGCCAGACTGTGTCAAACGGACCATGGCGTCCATTGCAGCGGCGGCACCTACGCGCTTCTATGTGGCGTGTGACGGCGCGCGCGCCGAGAGACCAGACGAGGCAAGCAAAGTAGCTGCTGTACATGAGCAGATGCTGTCACCAAGTTGGAACTGCACCGTTAAGAGTCGATTTCTTGATAGAAACTATGGCTGTAGTACAGCGGTAAGTGCTGCCATTGACTGGTTCTTTCAGCAGGAAAGTTCAGGCATCATCTTGGAGGATGACTGCGTGGCGGACCCAAGTTTTTTTCGCTTTGCGGGTGAGTTACTCCAGCGCTATGAAACGGATGAGCGCGTAGGAAGCATCAACGGGAGTGCGTTTGCGCCGCGGCACCTCTACTCCAAAGACTCGTACTGCTTTGGTCGACATCCCAACCCTTGGGGCTGGGCTACTTGGCGTAGGGCATGGGCTCGGTATGACCGAGAGCCAGCAGACTGGCGACGGGCTGTTGATTCGCCAGATTTCATCGGTAACTGGTGCAACCGGCGCGCCGGGCGAAAGTGGCGAAGCCGAGTGACGTCGGCGTTCACTGGCGCGATATCAACATGGGATTACCAGTGGCATTATGCAATGTGGCGCCATCAGATGTTGACGATCAACCCCGCAGGCAACCTCATCACGAACATTGGTAATACAGAAGAAGGCACCCACACCACCGGCTCATCGCCTTGGTCAAACCTGCCACTGTGCACCATGGAATTCCCACTTCAGCACCCAACTTCCATAACGCCTGACGATCGCATCGATCAATTTCTTGAACACTACAAGTACAAGTCCGGACCATTGCTTACTCGGCACTGGGATCGACTGCGTTGGAAGCTCGGATTGATGAATTTGGCTGAAGCCCGCGGCGAGCATGAGAAGCGCCCTCAGTCATGACAGCGCTTGACACGGGTCAACAGGCGTCATGAAATCATCGGCCGAAATTGGCTAACTTTTCCGCCATCCCAGTCCGCTGTGCCGCCGACCAGAAATGCTGCGCCGCGGGAAGTCCAAGCATGCGCTCAACATATTCAGGATGACGGGCCACCACACTGCGCAAGCGCTGCGCAAGCTCGGGTGGCGACTGATTGTCGTTGAGATTGACGCGCCCGACATCCGCAATGTCAATACCGGGCAACCACGTGCGGAGGGCTGCTGACTTGGCTTGGTCGGCCAGGTCCGTCCGGAGTATCAATGTGTTGAAGCGCCCAGATACGCGCTGTTTCCAGCCTAATTCCGTATCAAATGGCTCTGTCAACGGGTTGAACCCCATGGTGGGGGCGTACTCGCGCTGCCACCAGACACTGGAAGCTTCATGAGTGAATGTGGCAAAGAATCGGCGCGCCAATTCTTCCTCCGGCATCCAGCGCGCGCTTCGCCAATGCGTGCGCAACCAGTAGGCTCGGCCGAAGTACGTGAAGTTGCTGATGTTGAACGCAATGGGATCGCGTACCAGCGATACCACCCGAATATCGCCCGCATAGCGCTCCAAGAATCGCTGCGTGGTGCGCTGCTCGATCGCCTTGTGGCGCATGCCGCCATGAACTGTGCTGAGCCGCGTACCAACGCCAGGCCAGAAAAACTCCGGTTGCACATGGTGCACCTTGATCACCGTGAATGCATCGCACGCTTCAATGGCGGCGGCAACACTGGTTGAAGCGGTCTTGGGCGCGCTGTAGACCATCAATACGTTGGGGCGGCGCTCCAGCGACTCCTGCAAGCGACGTTCGCAGCGGCGCTCTGATTTGGGGAATCGCAGCGCATCTTGCACGAATCGAAATGGAGTGTTGATCACCTCGGCCAGATCACGAATTTGGGCTGCAAGCGGGGGTGATCCAACGTAGCGGGACATTCACCCAAGACTACCGCGCAACGACTCTGCCATCTATCCTCCAACTATGACCGCACCGACCGCCACCGAAGGCGGGCAACCATTCGATCGTTCACATCGAGCGCAACTGCGTCGCGTTGGAACCGTTGTAGGCGTGCTGCTGGTGGGTGCGGCGGTGATTGCCGTATGGCGCAACCAAGCGATCGGCGACTCACTTGCGCGCGCCGTGCGTCATCCGGACTGGCTTGCACTTGCCGCCATCATCATTGCCATTGTTGCCAATCAGGTGCTGACATCCGGCGTCTTCTGGATACTCATGCGCCGGCATGGTCGCGTTGGATTTCAAGAGATGAACCTGCTGGTGGCCACCAGCACCCTTGGTAACTACGTGCCCATGCAAGCGGGAAGCATCGGCCGCATGGCGTATCACCGCACCGTGAACGGCATACCCGTGCGCACCAGCCTGGTGGTGATTCTGCAAGCAATGTCTGCGACTGCAATTGCCACGTGCGCCGTCGGTGCCGTGGCGGTGCTGGCTGCGGGCGCCGGCGCGCCGTGGTGGGCCGCCACACTGGTGCCCGTGGTGTGGGTGCCCCTGGCGATGGACGCAACATGGCGGCCGTTTGCCATGGTCATGGTGCTCCGCAGTGTTGAAGTGCTGGTGTGGGCGGTGCACGCCTGGGCCGCCTTTCGACTCAGCGGCTGGTCCATCGAACCGGCAACGGCGATCGGCGCGGCGCTGGTGGCATCTGCGGCAAATCTAGTACCGTTCATCGGCAATGGGCTCGGTATTCGTGAGTGGTCCGTGGCTCTGGCGGCGCCGCTCATCGGCGGTTATGAACGCGATGCAGGACTGGCCGCCGAATTGACCGGGAGAGCAATTGATGTTGCCGTTGCCATCCCGCTCGGAATGATTGCATTTGCAGGCCTCATCAAGCGCACACGTACGGCGTTCGCAGGCGTTGATCGCTAAACTTCCATCAATGCCAATCCACGCGAGTCTTTGCTTCCCCGGCGTCTGTGCTGTAACAGCGTTGGCACTTGCGACGGCACCAATTGCAACTGCGCAAACGGCGCCCGCCCCGGAAACTCCGCAAACGACTGCGGGCACCATCACCACCGCAGCCGCACCGCAGGCTTCGGCCAACGCTCCGGACTTTCAAACTCGAATCAAGCAAATGCTCTCGGCAGCGTGGCTCGCTGACCTGTACCCCTTCACGCGCGATGCTGACATTTCTGACGAAGGCTATGAGGCCGGCTTGGCGCTCGCCCTTCGATGCGCGCGCATGGCGCCGGAACGTCGCCCCGCGTGGGACATGGTGCTGCTGCTTGCTGACCAAGTAGAGGGCGGCACGCCTGATGAAGCACGGGTCGCGCGCCGCGAAGCGCTCGCCGCACTTGCCAAGCTTGATCCATTTGATGATGCGGTGCGCCTGTCACGTCTTGCCGACGCTATTGAAGCGCACCCAACCGCCGACGCGCGCGTTCGCGCTTACGAAGCAATCCTTGCGCCACAAAATCGTGCGGCGTTGGGCGCACCGGCCGCTGCACGGCTGGCGTACCAGTTGGCTTCCCTGGAAAGCCGCATCGGAAACACTGAATTGTTCTCCCGTTGGCTTGCCGAAGCGGTGAAAGCCGATCCGAGTTACCCAACCGCCGCGCAAGCTGCCGCTGGCTACTTCCGTATGCGAGTGGCTGATCCCGCCGCAGACATTGAACTTCTGAGTATTGCGGTAGAGGCCAACCCCCGCGACCTTTCCACGTGGAGCGCACTGCTCAGCGTGCTTCTTGATGGTGGTG
>JBILYM010000072.1:0-8702 GCA_044377725.1 Phycisphaerales bacterium | reverse complement strand
ACGGATCTTGGAAGGCAAACATCAAGCTTTCGCAATTGTCGGACAGCATGCCCGGGGACTATGGATTTCAGCGCCTTGAGCGTGGCGGGCCATTCCTCTTCACTGCCGTCAATCGCAATGGGCTTGGCACTTCCTTGCGTGTACTTTCGCCCCGTGATGGGCAAGTGAATGAAGTAGCCACCGTTGCATTGCCAGCGGGTGCAGACCTCGCTACCTTTGGCGCGTGGTATGCAAGTGACGGCGTCACGCTGGCGGTCAGCGCCACCGACATGCGCTTTGACCTCGGTGCAGCCAGTGCCGACCGCAACCGTGATCCAAAGACATTCATTTATTCCAACCGCAACGGAATTTGGAATCTTGATGGCTTTGTGAGGGCGCCCGCTTCAGCGAACGGCGTGCCCACCGATGCCATGTGGTTTGGCACATCGCTTGATATTGACGGCGACGTCCTCGCCATCGGTCGACCAGCCACCATTCCGCCGCGACAAACAGAGGCGATGCCGATCTCTGGTAGCGCGCGGGTTCATGTGTACCGACGCATGTCGGGGCAGTGGATGCCGGAGGCGGAAATCCTTGGCGCATCAGTGACGGATATGAAGTGCTTCGGTTTGAGCGTCATGGTGGAAGGCGATCTGCTCATCGTTCGTGGCATGGAACCCAATGACCCACAGGTCGCAGCGCGTGTCTGGCTGTTCGCGCGCGTTGGCGGGACATGGGTGTTGCGGCAAGAACTTGTTCCACAAACAGGCATTGCTCCCGGCCGTGCGTATGGATTCTCCATGGCCATTTCCAAGGGTCACATCGTGCTTGGCGATAGCAGCGCGCGAGGAGTTGATGAAACTGGTGATGCCACCCCAGGTATGGCGTTGGTGTTTGAAGAGCGCAATGGGCAATGGGTCAACACCAAGCGTCTGATGCCCGCAGCGCCGTGTGCGCAGCGAAGTTTCGGCAATGATGTAGCGGCCGATTGGCCGATCGTTGTGGTCGGCCGTACCAAGAACACCAACCTTGGCCTCGAGCCGGGTGGTGCGTACGTCTTTGATCTTGCAGGTGACGGTCAGGCCGTTTCGCCGCGACCCCAGTAACGGACCACGAAGGCACCAGCGGTGGCGCCACAGAGAAGTGACATGGCGGTTGCCCACTTGTCCCATGGCAGCGGCTGATGCCAGGCGCTCAACTTCACCCATGGGTTCCAGCCGATGGCGAGCGCCGCAAAGATGGCGGCCCACAAGGCGTTGCCAGCACGCACGCTGACACCGGACCCGATCAGGAAGATCCCAAACAACGCGGCTTGTGACCACACCACGAACGGTCCATCGTTGATGATTCCCGCTCCGCGCAGAAGCAGGTAGACCGCGGCGAACATGACAGCGAAGAGGGCACCCTTTGGCATACCCCTATCTTCGGCATGGATGCCGTCGGATCCTTACAGTTCCGTGGCGACGTCGACTTCGGGCGCGACGTTGTCCCAATAACAACGCAGACGGCTGTTTTCGCCGTACACTTGGATGCAGATGAACGCAGACCGAGCCCGGATCGCGGAACTTGCGGAGGCGGCGCGGCGCTTGCCAACGGCAGAGCGGCGTGCGTTCTTGGATGGATTTCGGCTTGATCCAGAAATGCGCCGTGCGGTTGACAACGCGTTGGCATCGGACCCGACGCGTGCATGGACTCCTTCAAAAATTGAGCCGGCTGCCGATGAGCGTGCGCACGCTGGCGCCACCATTGCCATGGCGAAGGAAGATCTTGCCGCGCAGAGTGCCGGCGGCGACGGTGTTGCCGAGGCGCTGCCAATGGATGCGGCGCGCGCTATCGACCCCTACGTTGGGAAGGAATTTTGCGGAGTAAAGATTGAGCGCGTTGTTGGTTCGGGCGGGATGGGGCGCGTCTATCTGGGTACCGATTTGACATCTGGAACACGCGTGGCGTTGAAGGTATTGCTGCGTACGCATCGAGATGAAGCTGTCCGCAAGCGATTTGACCGCGAAGGACGCATGATGGAAAAGCTGCACCATGCTGGCATTGCTACCGTGTTTCGCACGGGCATAGAGCAGGATGCGGATGTTGACATTCCTTACATCGTCATGGAGTATGTCGAGGGGTCGCAGACTATTTCCGATTACGTATTCCGTGAGCGACTTGGAACACGCGAAACGGTTGACGTGTTTCTACAAGCGTGTGATGCCGTTGCATTTGCGCATCGCGAGGGATATGTCCATCGCGATATCAAGCCGCCGAATATTCTTGTTGACCGCCATGGTCGTGTGAAAGTCATTGATTTTGGCGTAGCGCGCGCCATTGCTGTTGATAATGCAGCGGTGACTATTCGTACTGAAACTGGGCAATTGGTGGGCACCATGCAATACATGAGCCCAGAGCAATTCATTGCTGATCCGCGCGGCATTGATGCGCGCACCGATGTATATGCCCTGTGTGCCGTGTTGTATGAGTTACTCACCGGTGTACAGCCGCATGATTTGCGCGGCTTGCCAGTGCATGAGGCTGCGCGCCTGGTGTGCGAGACGGAGCCGGCGGATGTTCGCGAATGTAATCCGCGCCTTGACGATCAATTGGCCGCGATTGTCATGGATGGGCTGAGCCGAAAAAAATCGCAGCGCCCTGATGACGCGCGCGCCTTGGTGCTGCGCCTTCGTGGTTGGGTGGTGAATGGGTCGCGTGCTTCCGCTTCTGCTCCAGTAGCCACCGACAGTACCCGCAGTGGTCACGTTGGTTTGCAGCCGGAAGCAGAGCGCCCACGTATCGCGGTTGGTGCTGGTGGAGTGGTGCGTATTAGTGGAAGTGATGTCAAGACGTCACGGTCGGCACGCGCGCCGCGCCGCGGTGCGTGGGTCGGTGGATTTCTGCTCGTGTGCACGGTTGGTCTCGCCCTCGCTGTGTCGTTCGGGTTGATCGATGTGCGCGCCTTGGTGACACGCGCTCGCACATGGATTGGGATGGTGAGTGACATGGCATCCGGAAACGGCGCGGCGAACACTTCTCCGCCAGGAAATCCCGGAAATGGCGGGTCGCCGGGAGCATCCGAATCATCCGGGGTGTCCGGATCATCCTCAAACGCTCCCGCGCCCAGCGTTCGCATGTCGCAGTTTCAAGTGATCAGCGCGCCACTTGGCGCATCGGTCACTGTCGATGGAACTGCACGCGGTCGGACCCCCGCGGTCATCCTGATACCGGCAACAGACGCTCCGCACGCTGTGGAGGTGACCTTGGAAGGGTGGCAGACCGCACGCACCTCATGGGTGGGTGCAGACACGCCCATCGTTGCCATCAACATGGAGCCAACCGCAGCGGTCGAAATCCTGCCGCGGCTATTCACGTTGGACGTCGGAGCATTGCCGCGCGGCACAACGCTTCGGATGAGTGTGCCCGATGATCAGCAATTCACGGCCGGAACGTGGTACGTAGCGTTGCCCTTCGTCAAGAGCGCTGGGGCGTGGCAAGCGAAGGACATTATTCTGGCGGCCAGTGATGCTGCCGGCAAGCCGTTATTGATTGAGCACGGAACGCGACAGTCCACTGGTGAGGCGCGCCTGACGCTACTGCCGGACGATGCGCAGACTCGCATTCGTATTCGCGTGCACTGAGCGTGCGCTCAGCGTTTGGATAGCGTTGTACACGCAGTAGGTTCAGTGGCCGGGGCGCATGTTCTTCGACATATTGAAGATCGGCAGCAGCATCGCGGAAGCAATACCGCCAACCACCAAGCCCATGCCGACGATCATGATCGGCTCCACCATGCTGGTGGTTGATTTGACCGCGATATCCAAATCGTCTTCTGCAGCAGTTGCAGCGTGTTCCAGTACCTCAGAGAGTCGACCAGATTTCTCGCCGCTGGCAATCATCGCCACCACATTGCGCGGGACGAAATCGAATTCGCGGAAGGTGGGCGCAATTTCTTGTCCCTTACTGATGCGATCCTCAAGAAGAATCCACAACTTGGTGTAGTGCACATTGCCAGTTACTTCCCGGCAGATTCGCACTACATCAATGAGTGAAACGCCAGCTGAAAGTAGGGTGGCCATAGTGCTTGAGAAACGCACTAAATACAGGCAGCGGAACATATGTCCCAAGACCGGCATCCGGAGTTTCAGCGTATCAACGGTGATTCTTCCCGCTTCAGTGCGCGCGTACCACCACGTGCCGCCGACGATGGCAGCGAGCGCCGGCCCATAGATCATCCAGCCCGTGCGCAGGAAACTGCTGAGCCACACCAAAGCCTTGGTTGGCGCGGGTAGACGGTCGCCTTGCGCCTTAAAGAGCGGTCCAAACTTTGGAAGAACGAAGACCATGATGATGACCACTGCTAGCACTGCCACAATGAGCATGATGGCCGGGTACATCATCGCGCCCTTGATTTGTTTACTGGTTCGACGCGCCTTGGAGAGGTCCTTGGAGACGCGCGCCAACATTTCGTCCAATTTTCCGGACGCTTCGGCGGCGCGCATCAACGAAACGAGCAGCGCTGGAAACACCCGTGGGTACTTTCCAAGGACGGCACTGAAGTCTTCACCCTCGCAAACATCGGTCCGAATGAGTCGCACAAACTCAGCAACATCCTTCTTAGAAGCCTGGTCTGCGTAGGTTTCAAGTGATTCTGCAAGTGGAACGCCAGTGCGGAGCATCACAGCAAGCTGCTGGCAGAATGAAACAACGTCGTCCTTGGACATGGCTTTCGAGAGCCGACGTCGCAGGCGTGCGGGGTCAGATTCTTGGCCGACGGCCGCAGCCATGTCTCCAAGTTCCACAGACAGAATTGCCAGGCCTTGCTGACGGAGTTCGCGCACTGCCCCTGCATGATCATGCGCTTCCACCACACCTTTGACCAACGCGCCGCCCTCCGAGCGGCGGGCCCGGTAGGTGAACTTGCGAGTAGAAGCAGCAATCGCAGCAGATTTATTAGCGGCGGCAGGCACCATAGACCTCCTCAATTGTGGTCATTCCTTCAAGCACCTTTTGGACGCCGTCGTCCCAGAGCGTGCTAAATCCGCCCGCCTTCAGAACCTCGCGAATCTTGGCTGGTTCTGCGTGTGCGCAGATCGCATCGATGAGCGCTTCGTCTGGCACCATCAATTCGTATACACCTAATCGACCGGAGAGGCCGGTGTCATGGCACTTGCGGCATCCGGTGCCCTTCCAGAGGCGGCTGCACATTGGTGCGTATTCGCCAAGAGACTTGAGTTGCTGCGCGTCCGGTTCGAATTCTTGCTTGCATTGGCTGCAGATGCGGCGTACTAGACGCTGCGCAAGAACGCCCTTCAAACTTGCTGCCACCAAGAACGGCTCAACGCCAAGGTTCTGGAGTCGGGTGATGGAACTTGGCGCATCGTTGGTGTGCAGCGTGCTCAGCACCAAGTGACCAGTGAGCGCAGCTTGAACTGCAATCTGACCAGTCTCGCCGTCACGAATTTCACCGACCATGATGATGTCAGGATCTTGGCGGAGCAGTGCGCGAAGAGCGCCGGCGAATGTGAATCCCGCCTTCGGATTGATTTGCGCTTGATGAACGCCCTGCAAGTTCGCTTCCACCGGATCTTCAACCGTAGAAACGTTGCTAGCGACGGTGTCAAAGGTGCCCAGCACTGAATACAGCGTGGTGGACTTACCCGATCCAGTCGGTCCAGTCACCAAGACAATTCCGTAGGGCTGATCGATCACGTTCTGGAAAGTTTCCAGCATCTTTGGTCGGAAGCCCAGCTTCTCCAATCCAAGCTTGGCGGTCGAAACATCAATGATTCGCATCACGATCTTTTCGCCGAACTTTCCAGGCAGGGTGCTGACGCGTAGGTCGATGGCGCGTCCCTTGACGCGCACAGAAATCTCGCCGTCCTGTGGAACGCGGCGTTCCGAGATGTCCATGTGCGCCATGATCTTCACGCGGCTCGAAATGGCAGCGTGCATGCGATACGGTGGGCTCAACTTGTGAAACAGAACGCCATCGATTCGGTAGCGAACCCGCAGATGGCCTTCGTCAGGTTCAATGTGGATATCGCTGGCGCCTTCGGCGGCGGCACTGCAGATCATGAAGTTCACAAGCTTTACCACTGGGCCGACATCATCAGTGGCGTCGAAGCCCATCATCTCCTCGACGCGCTTCTCCTGCAACTGATAGTCAGCCTCATCGGTGCCATCAAATAGATCGGCAACCAATTCCTCCGCTTGCTTGTTGACATTCTCGGCAGCGCGGGTTGGATCACTGAGCAGCGCATCAATGCTCTCATCAGGAGACGCGACAAACCGGACTTTGAATCCAGTCTCACGGGCAATGAGTTCTTCTACAAAGTAGTTCTGCGGATCAGCAGTAGCAACTACCAGTTCGGTACCAGCGAGGAACAGCGCGCAGACACGGTGCTCCTTGCGCATGTTTTCTGGGATGAGTGCCATGGCGCCCTCTTCGAACAGAGCGGCCGGTTCCATGACAAACTCAACGCCGCGATTCTTAGCAACCGCTTGCAGCAGAACGGTCTTGTCGACCAAGCCCATTTGAATCAGGACTTCGCCCAAGAGCAGACGCTGTCCTCCTCGGACCTGAGCCGCGAGGGCTTGGCGAAGTTGATCGGTACTGAGTGTTCCGTCCTCAATTAAAATCTGCCCGAGTGGCGGGAGCGTGGAGAGTTCGATGTTGTGCGGACGACTGAGCGCCTGGTCGCGCTGCATTCCGTGTCCGCCATGATCGCCTCCGTGATTCACTTCCGTGTTCCCTTCGTGGACTTATCCGAAGCGCGCCCAGTAGACGCGTAGCCAAGTTCTGCTCGCCGTCCGCCCTCACGGAGAACCACACGGCGCTCCTGGATCTCTTCGACGATAAAGTGATGCCCTTCACTGTCGGTTACTTCATCGCCAACTGCAACGGTTTCCTCCCCGATTACTGCAAATTCACCGGCGATTATTGCCCGCAGGTGGAGGCCGGCTGGGGCGGGTGCCCCGGTTGCTACGCCGGCGCCGGGTGCTGCACCTGGGACCGCGTCCGGGTTGATAAAGAACGGGCGAAACGGATCGCGGACGGGGCGTGACTCCAGCACAAGCTCCACGCGCTGTCGTGCGGCAAGCACGGGCGCCGGAGCACTACTGGCGTTGGACTCCACACGAACTGCTGCTGCAGCGCTGGCTCGGGCTGGCTTGAACATGGCCTTCGCGCCAAGTGCCGCAACAGTGAGTGCAGTAGCAGCAAGCAAGAAGCCAAACTGCTTCGGCTGGACGCCCAAGCGGCTACATAGTTCATTCCAACGGACGGCAAGTGGAGCGCTCATCGGCGGGCCTCCAGCGCGGGTGCGTTAGCAGTTGTTGGCTGCTCAAACCACTCTTCAAAGACGATGGTGGCGCGCACGACAAAGTTGCCGGAGGCCGCTTGCTCGAGCGCAGTGCTCATGACCACAATTTCCACTGAACGCGGGGTGACTAGTTGGTTCACGCCCTCTGCTGCATCCAGCACGCCGAAGATTGATTCGAATGAGGCCGACATGTCAACCGTGACGTCGCGGCGAAGCACGGGGCTTCCAATGGCAACGCCGTCTACCTGAACCAGCGCGCTGGTTCGAATGGACTGCTCGCGCACTACGGTGCCATCGGTCGGACGAGTAATAGTGGAGAGCAGGTGGCCGCGATCCGTGCCTTCGGCAAGCGGCCGGCAACGGCGGTTGTACTCATCACGCAGGCCAGCAACATTTCGCTCTAAGAGTTGCAGATTGTTCTTCTGACTGATATTTTCGCTGCTTACGGCTTCCAGGCGTTGCGCTTCGTCCTGCATGCGAAGAGCGCGCGAGTAATTTGGCACCACAAAGAGCGCAGTGATCATGATGGCCACGATCGCCGGTGCAATCCCCCAAATCACCGTTTCGCGGTCGAAGCGCTCACGAATATGCAGGTTCGAAAATCGCAGGGTGCTCACTTTGAGCCTCCTTTGGCGACAGATGCGACTGAGCTTCCGCCGGGGCGCACATACTGAACATCAAGGTCAATGCGGCAATTCACGGCAAACTCCTGGATGCGGCCGCGAGCAATGTCGGTCGGCTTGTTTTCAGAAACGGTCACTGCAGAGAACGGCTTGGTGTTCGCAAGCTTGCGTTCAAATTCGTAGAGATCTGCGTTGTCCTGTGCGTACCCACGGATGGTGATTTCCATCCAACGTGAAGGGGCAGGGGTACGAACATTGCCAGCGCCACTTGCTGCCACAGCGAGTTTGGCATTGGCAGGCGCATTGGGAGATCCGTCGGCGCCCTTGCCGGCGGCAGATTCCTTCACTTCCATGCGCAGCATGGAAAGACTGGTTCGTTCCGGCATAAGATTGGTGATGGTGGCAACGATGTCGCTCTGTTCCACAGGGAGGGCAAGGCGGTCGTAGACGCTGAGATAGCGATGCAATTCGCGCTGTTCGCCGGCCAGGCGATCAATGACATCGTCAACCTTGGTGGCATTGGTCGTGAGAGCAAGTGAAACTCCACGATGCGCTTCCGCTTCATGGAAGCGATTCCAGGAGTGGCATGCAACGCCGACAACCACTGAGCCCAGGAGCCCAAGTAGCAGCATGCTGCGTCGGCGCGACGTTGCCAAGACTCCACGCCGGCGGACATCCCGCGGGAGGAAGTCGACAATGAACTCGGCCGAGACAGTGCTCACGCAGCAGCTCCTGCAGCAGTAGTGCGAGTGGAAGATTCACTTCGGGTCAGCAACTTTGGCTCGGGATCAAG
>JBILYM010000329.1:0-2876 GCA_044377725.1 Phycisphaerales bacterium | reverse complement strand
CAGTATTCAAGGAGCGATCGTGCTTGGTCACTTGCCAGCAACGGATGCGCTGCCGCCTCAGCACTGATATTCGAACGAACTTTCCTTGTAGTCATCGCTTACCTCCCATGCGTAACACCGTTCCAAACGCGAAATCGCATGACCTCCGCCCGCCCGCGGTGACAACCCACAACACGTCAAGCTCCGGTGCGGCCTGCGGGAACATGCCGAATCCATCAGTGATGTAGATGACCGTTCGCGATGCGTTGCTGAACGCACCGTCCGCCGCCACCCGCGCCGCAACCGCGGCGAAGAACGGCCGGAAGTCCGTTCCTCCACCGCCGACTGCGGACGCGAGTGGCCGATTGATGTCAACCTCAAAGGGGCCAACGCACTGCGAATCGGCGTAGTACAGCCTGCAGCGCACCGATGGATACGAACACACTATGTTCCGCAGTACTCCTAGGAATTCGGAGAGTTGACTATCCGACACCGAACCACTGGTGTCGATGCACACATCGATATCAACAGTGTCTGCCTCGAGAACCTCCACATACAGACCGCGCCACAGGTGACGCCGATCGAATCCCGCAAAGTCATCGGGAGTGCGAACCACCGAACGCCAGAGCGCCGACTGCCAGTCGATCTGCGGAACGTTCGCTTCAAGAACACTGCGCAACAGCGCGGCCGGTGGCGAGCTGTGCTGCTGCTTGCCCGCCATTCCCAACGCGCAACTCACATTCGACGTCCACGTGGTGACGAGTTGGGCTGATAGTTCGGAAATGTTACTGGAGTCATGCGACTCCACACCGTCGTTTGGAAGTTCAACCAAGTCCACATTATTGAGCTTGTATGCCTGGCGACGTAATGTCAATCGATTCTTTGAAGTGTCCTTTCTGTCATTGAGAAGTTTTTCATAAATCTCCTCAACGCACAGTGGCGCAAGCCCGAGATCCTCTACCGCACCCGCCGGCAACTTCAGTTGTTTCATCGAATACACGATTCCGTTGACATGGATGTCCGCCGCGATGTTCCAAATCATGTGATCACGAACCCCGCGCCGTGGTACATGCGATAGCGCCAGATGAAGCAATTCATGAACGAGAAGTCCATCCAATTCTTGCGCGTTGAGGCTATGCACGAAGTCCGCGTTAAATAGAAGATCTCGACCATTCGTTGCCGCGGTCGGAACGGTGTTGGTCATCACAATGGGAGCCATCATGAGGAGCGCTCCAAAGAATGGAAATGATTCACTCAAACGAATTTGGCTTGCAGCGATCCGCTTGCGCTGCTGAATCTGCCGCGCTTCACAATCAGCGACCGTGGTGATGTGCGCCTCGCCCGCGAGCGCTACGGCGTGGGTACTACTCATGCTGTCACCTGCAATTCGTGAAAATCCTTTACGAACGCCTTGAATGTTGGCTCCGCGAGCAGCGCAACGGCAAGCGGCCCTTGGAGTCCCTTCGAGTGCATCGACTGCCGAAGATCGTGGATGAATGTGCGCGTCCACTCCGTAGTCATCTTGGCGGTCAACCATCGGAACGAATTGACGGCGTGCTCGCCGCTGCGTGCGCGCAGAGCCAGACTCACAGTGGTGGCGTACTTGACTGAAAGTTCTGTCGGGCAGGCAACGTGCTTGCCATTCCCTTCAAGGATTGCCTCGACATCGGGCAACGTTTCGAAGAGCTTGATGAAGGCGCTCAGCTCTGCACTCGCAGCAGTACCGATTGCGGAATCTGCAGGTAGACCTGCCTTGAGCAATCGATCCGCCATGAACCACGAGCGAGGCGATGGCCACGCTGGCTGCGTGGGATCAATGCGATGCAGCAGTTCCGGACGGAACGATAGAAACGCAATGATGTGTTCCGATACGCCGTACGCGATCGCATACTTCTTGAAACTCTCGACATCGGGCGAGATCTCAAGGTGCACAAATCGATTCGCGAGCGCCGTCGGCATGTCGAACACCGACGCGCGGTCTTCTTTGCGGTTACCTGCGGCCCACACAAACCAGCCGCCTGGCAGCTGGTAATTGCCAACCCGCCGGTCCAGGATCAATTGCTGCGCGACGCCCTGCATGCTCGGCGCGGCCATGTTCAATTCGTCAAGAAAGAGGATTCCGGACCCATGACGGGGTAGGAATTCCGGTGGATACCAGCGAGAAATGCCGCCGCCCTCCTCCAGGCGCTCTGGCACCGGTAGCCCACGCAGGTCAGTTGGCGCAAGCTGACTGACGCGAATATCAATGAAGTCAAGACCAGCCTGCTGTGCGACCTGCGCAACGATGCTTGACTTTCCAACGCCAGGGGCGCCCCAAATCATGAGGCTGATGCGAACTTCGTTGGCGACAACGGACGAGAGGTACGCGAGTAATTCAGACGGATTCATGTGACGGTGCCTTTCAAGCGTGAGTAGTCATTCCAAAGCGCGTGCGCGACAAACAACAACCAACCGCCCGCAACGAGCGGACGATTTCGGAAAGCGCATGCAGAAATTGGATGAACACCACGCGAGACCTTGAAGTCTTGAGCCGCGGGGCCAGTGAGGCCTTGCGACATCAAGAACTTGCAGCCTTGAGCCGCGAGACCAGCACGGTCGCGCGGCATCAAGACCTTGAGATCTTGAGCGCGAGACCAGCAAGGCCACGCAACATCAAGACCTTGAGCGCTGGTGGCGAACGAAGCCACCAGCCAAGGCGCGGATCCGTCGGATGACGCGGCACAATCAAGTGCGCGCGCCAATCCGGCGGACCCGCGGGCTATGCGATCAGTAGCAGAAACGGCCTGTTTTTAGGCCAATTTGCGCAACTGCGCCACATGCCCCTTTCGGGGTGTCCTCCGCACCGTGGCGCGCGATTCAGGGGTGTGCCTGCGCGCGCTCGGTTGCGACCCAGCTCT
>JBILYM010000071.1:0-8708 GCA_044377725.1 Phycisphaerales bacterium | reverse complement strand
GCATCTTGTCTCGGGATACATCAATACCGCGTCTGATGAGTTAGCCCCCGCCCGTCGCCTCCACCGCTCGCTGCACTTCCTGCACCGTGCGGTCCATCTCACTCTCGCGCACGCCGTCGGCGCGCAACACTTCGCGCAGGGCCGCGGCCATCCGCTGCGAGACCAGCCGCGTGGCGCCAGCGCACTGTTGCGCGCTCATGCCAAGCGAAGGCCCGATGGTGTCGTACCCCTCGCCCTCAATCACGCGGCGACGGAACGCGTCGTATTCATCAAGGCGTCCCTCGCTGGCAAGTTGCGCGTGCGCTTGCGTATGTGCGGCATCCAAGACCGCGATCGCCCACGCGCGTTCGAACGCCGTCTCGGCGGTGCGTTCGTCGGCCGACAGCAAAGCATCATCCGCGCTGGGGTTCGCCCAATCGCTGTCGCTCATCGGCATGCTTGCCAGATCCGTGAACGGGCGCAGTCGGTCGCGCATGCGGTCGCGCACCACGCCGCGGGCGTAGAAGCCGATGCCGTTCATCATCCAGCGCCGCAGCGGCATGTTGCTGCGCCGCCATGCGGGCAGAAAGTCAGGAGCAGTCACGCGCTCGGCGAAATAGCCGACCACCAATTCATCCGGCTCCCCGGCGCGCCGCAGCGATCCGCCGTGCGCGTACGCACGCAACGGCGCGTGGTATCGATCCCACAGGTGGCGACGAAGCGCCTCCCGCGCAGTCTCCGCGCGCCCGGCGTGAGGGCCGGCGTGCGATGAGTCCGCACCATCGATCAGCGTCAGCTGCGCATCAATCCACGTGGCGTGAGTGCTAGGGAAGTGGTCGATGGACACGCGGTGAGGATAGCGGGCGGTAAATAGGTGCCGTTCACCACTGTCCCTAATTTCAGCGTGGGGGGACTAGGGGTTGCGGGCGACGCGGAAGCCAATGAACGGGCGCTGATCGGTTGGAAATCCATAGATTCGAGACGACGAACGAACGGTCTCCATGTCGAGGTACCACGCCCCACCACGTATAGCGTGGTGTGTCCCTTTCGCCGGTCCACTTGGGTCGAACTCTGCGTTCGTCGAGTATGGGCCGTACCAATCATTGACCCATTCGTAGACATTGCCGAGCATGTCATAGAAGCCAAGGGCATTCGGCGCCTTGCCGCCGACGGCGTGGGTCTCGTTACCTGCATTGGACGGACTCCACGCGAGGTTGCCGACCGTGCTGTCATCAGTCGAGCCGTTATAAAACGGAGTCGCCGTTCCGGCGCGGCAGGCGAATTCCCATTCCGCTTCGGTGAGTAGACGCAGCCCGGTCGCGGTCAGGTACCCCTGAACGGCGCTCCAAGACACCGACTCAACGGGGCGGGAGGATGAGTCCCCAAACCCCTGAAAGAACGCAGGGTTGGATGCCATGGTCTGTAGCCATTGCGCTTGCGTGACTTCATGCTTGCCGACGTAATACGCACGGGAGATGGTTACCGCGTGAACAGGTAACTCCCTTTCATCGCACCCAAACGCGTTCGATCCGCTCGTGCAGCCCATCTCAAATACCCCCGGCGACACAAGCAGCATCTCGATCTGCGTCGCGGTGTCGCGCACGCGCCAAGCGAGGCCGGTCGCAGCGATGGCCGTCCGCAGTGCAGGATCCGTGACCACTGCGGGGTCCGGTAGCGCCTCGATCAATGTCGCCCAGGCGGGCACCGTGATCCCCGGGTACTGGCAGACGCCCCAGTTCGCAAGCAGCCTGCCAAGGTCCGCCCCGTCAACCCGCCCATCGACATTGATGTCCGACGCTTGTGAGTAGGGCACTGACGTAGTGAGCCCCCAGTACGCGAGCAGGGTTCCGAGATCGGCGCCGTTGACGAGGCCATCGGTGACAATGTCGCCAACACATCGACATGCGCCAAGCTCAGGGTGCGTCGCGCATTCGCAGATGTCGGGGATGCCGTTGGTGTTGGCGTCGGCGAGTTGGCCGGAGATGATTTGGCCGTAGTCGACGATGCCGTCGGAGTTGCAGTCGGCGGACCATTCGACAACATAGGGCAAGAGACCATCTCCGTTCGCATCACCCCATGAATCGCTGAAGCAGCAGAGGTCGACTACACGCGCAACCGCTCCTTGGGTATCAAATCCATTGGGCTCGCCCACTAGCCAACTTGTCCATTCGAGGGGCTCTCCTGTCACCCATCCCCAACTCGCGGCAGGTTCCCAAGGTGGCGATAGGCTCCTCAAACCGATCCATGCACCGCCAAAGGCGCATTGCGTATCGCGGACCGTACGCACGAGCTGGTTTTCGGCTGCACTCGTGCAAGTCGCGAGGTGACCACCGATGGAAGTGGCTCGTTCGGAAGCAACCGCCCAGGGAACGCGATCTGCGAAACCGACGTACCAATGCCCATTCCCCCCATCCGCCACCCGCCACTGCACTGCATCCCCCGCCTGCGCCTGAAACGCCCCCGCCGCTGCTCCGAGCAATGCTGCCGCCGCCGTGGTCTGGATCTTCATATGTGAACTTCCGTTACTGCTGTTGAAATCGCCCGTGCCTGAATTGGGAGTGCGCTCCCCGGCGATCAAGGCGCCATCAGCCCCTGCGTGCACCAGAATCTCCCGCGAATCTCTATTTCCCGCCTCCGACCACCACGCCGCGCCCGCCACCACCGCAAGCGCAGTGCCGCCCGCCACCCAACGCATCCCACCGCGCGGGTTCGGCTGCTCGCGCCCAACCGCGCCAACCTTGCTGACCGTCGCTTCGCCCACGCCATCCCCATCGGCTGTCGCCTCGCCATCCGCCTCATCCACCACCCCCATCGCGCGCGCCGCCTGTTCGGCGGTCCACTGCTCCGGCGTGCATCGTGATGGACTGGCTTCGATCATCGTTTCACCATCAAGGCGCGAACGGGCCCCGCATGCGCGGAAATCACCGCTGAACTTCCGCCGATTTCGGCGTGCCGTTCCGCCAGCGTGCCATGATGCCATGCCGCACCGCATCGTGCGTCGGAGAAGGGAAAGGAACTTGCACGCATTCGAGGGTTACACTCATGATCATGGAAGTTCGGATTCAACTCGACGAGAAGGACATGAAGAGCGCACAGGCACTGTCTGGGATCAGCGATCCAGCGGCGTTGGTGTTGCATGTCCTGCGGGAATACGTCCAATTCCGGAGCCGCCAAGAAATCCTCGGCATGGAGGGGTCGGACCCGGAGGCGAAAGCGCCGCCGCGCCGAAAGCCCCCGGAATTCCGAAACGAGGAGCCGCGGACCGACCCGAACGCCTGAACGCCGGGCCTGTCGCTGACATAAGTCGACCATGGGTCCTTGCGGATACCAACGCTTGGATCGATTTCATCCGTGACCGCTATCCCCCCGACACCAACCGCTGCACCTCGACCACTGTCGCGTCCATCTCGGCTGCCGGCACGCCCTCGGCGCGTAGCAATTCGGCGACCGCCTCGCGCAACATCCCGCCCACGCGGCGCGTGGCGTTCGCGCACTGTTGTACGGTGCGCCCCGTGCGCGGGCCGATCACTGCGTACGGCAACCCCTCGCTCACGTGCAGCCGGAACACCTCGTATTCATCCAGCAGGCCGCGTTCGTCGCATTCCGCGTGCGCTACGCGGTGCGCCTCGTTCACCAACTCGAGCGCCCACGCGCGGTCGAACGCATGCACGCCGTCACGGTCATCGATCGGCTCAGCGCCAGCGGCAGTTGCTAAATCAAGTGATGTCCGCTCTCGGTTGCGCCGTGAATCCGTGCGCAGCGTTCGCCCATGGAACGCCATTCCGTGCATGAGCCAGCGCCGCAACTGCAAGCCGCTTGTCCGCCATCGGAGCAATGAATCCGGCGTCGCCAACATGTGCGCAAAGAATCCAGCGACCAGTTCGTCCGGCTCACCAAGCTCACGCAGCGCGGACCCAACCACGTATGCACGCAATGGTTCGCGATATCGATCCATCAGGTACGTGGCAACCGACCGATGCGCCGTACGCGCCGCCGGCCCATCCGGCGCGGCACCGTCGATGATCGTCAACTGCGTGCCGATCCACGTGGCGTGCGTGCTGGGGAAATGGTCAATCACAGGCACGCCGCCCCCGTCCCATGCTTGCTGCCTTCCATCTCTGCCGCCCGTGCCAAGCACGCAAGTATGTCGTCGCGCGTGATTGGCGGATATTCGGCGACGATTTCCTCCGCCGTCATCCCAGCGGACAGCCAACCGAGCACATCGGCTACGGCGATGCGGGTTCCGCCCACGCAGGCCTTACCGAACCGGATGCCAGGGTCTACAGATATTCGTTGACGCCAATCCATGTCGAAAGGGTAGCACGCCAAAGCAACAATCCGATCAACTGCCGCCGAACTTCTGATCCCGAGGTCACCCCGCCAACCACCACCTCACTCAAACTTCCCGCGACTCACAATCCGGAAGTCGTACACGCCCGCCAACTGCTTCGCGTCCAACTTCTCAATCGCGTTCAACTTTGCCACCAGCGGCTTCGGATCATCGATCGCGAGCGTGCCAAGACGCTCGAACTTGTTCGCCAAGATGTCCTTCAGGTTTGCGCTGGTGTTCCGTGCATGACCACTCGGATACATCACGAAACCACTGTCAAGCGTCCTGCCATCCGTCGTTGTAATCACCACGCTCGTTGGAATGCCGTCCGGATAGTTGCGGTCGTACTCCGCGCCGCCATGTTCGAAGGTCATCTTCTCCATGAACGCGCGCGTGGTCTTATTCACGATCGCCGCTGGGTCATAGTCGTACGGCGCTAAGAACAGCGTCTTCCACATGGCGTCGTTGCCGTCAGCAATCTTGCCAGTCTTCATCTCTGCGGCCTTCTCAACGGCCTTTCGCAACAGCGTTCCAACGATGTACACCATCGAATGGTCCGCACTCTGCCGCGTCTTTGGATCGCGCTTCGCGGGATCGCCAATGATGCCAAACGCTGGCTCGTACGCCACAATCTTGATGCCCTTGATAAGCGCGGGATTCTCCAAGATCTCCGGATGCTTGCGCATCAGATCGATCATCCCTTGCAGCGCACCCGCACTCTGATGCTCATACAGCCCAAGCTTGAAGTGCATGCCCATCACTGCAAAGTCATCGCCCGTGGTACTCAACACCAACGGAAACGGACTGTCGCCCGCAGTCTTCTCAAACTGCCGGAACATACTCTCTGGATTGCGGAAGATGTCCTTCGGTCCAATGAATCCGCGCATGGAACGCATCATGCTGAGCACCGCCACTTCAGTACTGATCGCCGCACTCGCGCCCTTGGAATCACTGAGCTGCTTACCAGCGCGGATCGCACGCCACGGAATGTAGTGCGCAACCACCATGCCAATAGCACTCTCAATCTGTTCCGGCGTCGCGCCCATCATGGCACCCCACGTAGCCGCACTGGCAATCGCGCCGTGCACCACATGGTCAATCTTGTAGGTCTTGAGACTGAACACCTCAGCCAGGCGTCCACGAATCTCATCAGAGAGCATCATGCCGCGCAGCGCTGCCGCGCCATCAAGGCCCTTCATCTGCGCCGCAGCAATCGCCACTGGATAGAAATCATTGTGCCCAAACTCGCCTGCAATAAAGCCGAGTTCCTTGCGGAATCCAAAGTTTGTGCCGTTGGAATCCCATTCGCGCACTGCGCTGCTGTTCGCAACGATCGCCTTCTCCGGCGCAACCTTGACGGTGCTTCCAAAGAACGGAACGCCGTGCGCGTTGGGGTACTCCAGCGCCTCTTCGCGCAGGACCACCGGCGCGTTGGCGCACAGAGCCACCGCGCTGATGCCGCACAACACGCTGTCCGTATGAAAGAGCTTGGTGCGCTCTTGCACCGACTCCGAAGGCGAAGCACTCCGCATGAATTCACAGGCGTACTTACCGAGTTCGAGCGCTTGATTGCAGTTGGGCTTCAGTTCAACGGACATGGAAATCTCCTCAAATCAGGTAGCGGGGTAACGAGCAGTACGCGCGCGGATCGGTCCGCCGCGAGCGCCACAGTGTAGAGAATTCGGGTGCGCGGATGACCCCTCCGGCAATCACGCCGCGCCAGTCACTTCAGCAGCGCATCAAGCAGCTCAACCACGCCCTTGCCCTCGGTGGCAATGGTTTCCAGAATCGGGCGGCCGCCGGCGATATCTAAGAGTTCGCGCACCAGTTTGGCCTCACCCGCGTGATCGGCCTTGTTGGCAACAAAGAGATCCGCAATCTCCAGAATGCCCGCCTTGTCCATCTGCACGGAATCGCCCATGCCTGGCACCACCACCACGGCGGTGCGGTCGACATGCTGACGGATAGCAACATCGTTCTGACCAGCGCCCACGGTTTCAATGATTAAGGTGTCGAAGCCCGCCGCGCCGATCAAGCCGATGATTTCCGGCAAGCTGCGGTAGTCCTCGCCAACAATCGCCAGCGATCGATAGAAGACTTTGTCATCAACCGCGTTGAAGTCAACGCGCAGTCGGTCGCCAAGCAAGGCGCCACCAGTGATCGGGCTCATCGGATCGAAGGCAACCACGGCAATGCGCTGCCCGCGTCGGACCGCTTCGTTTGCCATCGCTGCAACCAGCGTGCTCTTGCCTGCGCCGGGTGAACCAGTAATTCCCACCACGCGCGCGGGGCGCTTGACCGGCGTTCCTGCCGGAAGCGATGCAGCATGCGCCATGGAAATCTGCCGCGCCAGCACTGCCTCGCGCGCGCTGGACACCACCGGCGCATACGGCTTCACTGTGGCACGCACACTGTCGACAATTTCATCCATGCTGGTGCCGGTGTGGTAGATGCGCGCAACGCCCGCATCAAGAAGCCCCTGCACATCGGACTGCGGAATGATGCCGCCAACATTCACTGGGATATCAGCGCGACCAACCGCCTTCATTTCATTCAGTAGCCGTGGCACCAACACCAAGTGCGAATTCGACATCATCGAAGCGGCAACGCAATCAACATCTTCATCGCGCGCGCCGATCGCCAGACTGCGCGGGGTCTGCCACAGCCCGCTGTAAATCACATGAATTCCTGAATCGCGCATGACCCGCGCAATCAACTTCACGCCGCGGTCATGACCGTCAAGCCCCATCTTTCCCAGCAGCACGCGTGGGCGATGTGGCAAGTCGCCGCAGCGGTCTTGCTTGGCAATAGCGGTGGTCGGTTCAGCGGTCGAGCGCATGGTTCAGACTGTCTTATCGGTGGTGGAATTCGCAGCGCTCTCGGTCGCCGCAGCGTCCTCCGTAGCCGCCGCAGCTTCTTCCTGCGCACGAATCTTATTCAGGTCACGGGCCTCGGTATCCCAGTCGTTGGGATACAAGCGCGCGGCGATCCCGCCGATGATCAGGTTTGAATTCTTGAACTTGTAATCGTCAAGGGTAATACGCGTGCCATCCTTCGCAACAACTGTTGCCACCGACTTTGACATCCACTTGGCCATGTCGATATCTGCGATGTCTTCTATAGGAATGGTGCGCCCGTTGAATTCAAACGATCCATCCGCGTTCAAGCGATATTTCTTACTAGCAGCCGAAAGCCATTCCCACAGGAACCACGGAACGCCCAGCACTCCGCATCCGATGATGTACAGCCACATCTGCACGGGGCGGTCATACGCTGCCGGTGCAACGGGCTTTCCCTTATCCACCACCGCCTTGGCGGCCTCGTATGCCTTGACGTCTTCCGCGGAGAGCGTTTGCGCTGCACCCGGCACTGCGGCAGCTGCGCGCGCCTTCGCGTCTATCTCTTCAGCAGCGGTGACGGCCACTTCATAGGCGGCAACCTCTGCCTCCTTACGTGGAATGGTGACCCAGTAGTCATAGGCGCCCCATGCGCCCAGCACCGCACAGATCACGGTGTACAAAATATTCCACCATTTCTGGCGAGCCTGGAGCGTGGTTTCAATAGCCATGAATTGCAGTGTAGCGATCCGCGAGCCAGTTCAACGATGTGACCACCCCTTACTTGGGTGCAATCGGCGCCGTCGGCGAGACGGCCGGCGCGGGAGCAACGGCGCCGGTGCTGCTTGGCTTGGCGGGTGTGCTTGGAGCAGGCATCACCGCGGGCACGCCGTCAACAATGTCAAACATGCGCACGGACTTCCAGCCCTCGCGCCAGCCTTCCACCATCTCTAAATGACGGGGGTGGTCAACATAGGTCCGGTACGCGGCCTCGGTCCGGAACCCCACGTAAATGCCAACGTCGTAATCACTGGTGACATTCGTTCGACCCATCACGAGCGGAACTCCGCAGCTGTACGCGGAAACACCCTCAATAGAAGGCAGGACGCGATCGCAGTCCTGAACCAACTCGGCAGCGCGCGATGGGTCTTTCAACTGCACCAGCACCACATGCGTGAGCGGCGCGGTATCAAGGTCAACCTTGCGTGCCAGTGACTGCGCTTCCGGCGTGGTCTCACACGCCGTCAGGGTCAGAGCAAACAGCGCGCACGCCGGGGAAAGTCGAAGGGTCGTGGCGATATTGAGCATGATCGATCAGTGTATGGAGCCGCGACACCCACGGCAGGCAATCAGGCTCCGGAGCGCAAAAACAAATTCCCCCTGCCGCGGGGGGTGGGCTTCCGCAGCAGGGGGGGGAGGAACGACGAGCGCCGAAGCGGTTCGTCATTGAAAGTGACGCGATGGGGCGAGCCGTGAGGCGTCGGGTCTCCCTTCCCGGTCGCCCGGCACGTGTGCGCTTGCGCGCGCCAGTGTGCCGGCCGGGGGGCATCCATTCCCAGGAG
>JBILYM010000070.1:0-8735 GCA_044377725.1 Phycisphaerales bacterium | reverse complement strand
TCGTTCGCTTCCGCACCACCGAGGGTGTAGAAGAATGTGTTGAGATCACCGGGAAGTAGTTCCGCCAAGCGCAGCGAGAGTTTCGCGCGAATCTCGGTTGCCATGCCCGGGTAGGCATACGCCAGTGTGGCGGCTTGATCTTGAATCGCTTTGATCACCTTGGGGTGACCGTGTCCGATGTTCACGCTCATCAACTGGCTGTTGAAGTCGATCCATCGTTGCCCTTCGGGTCCGTACAGGTAGATGCCCTCGGCGCGTGCGATCGGTAGTGGGTCAACTTTGCCAGTCGCGCTCCAGGAGAACAGGCTGTACTTCTTGCACGTGTCGATGATTTCGCGCGAACTCATGTGCACAGCGGATGCATGGGATGCGTGGGGAGCATGGGGAGCATGGGGAGCATTGGATGCGTCGGTGTGCTTGGTGGTGTTCATGGTGTTTGCAGCTTTCTCAGCTCATCCAATTCTGATCGCGTTGCAGTGCCCACTTGCTTGTGAGCTTTCGTTGGCGCGTCCAGAAGCGGTAGCCATCCCAGCCAGTGATATTGCCGTGGCCAAAGCAGGAGTCGTTCCAGCCGCCAAAGCCAAACGGCTCGCGCGGCACAGGTACGCCAATATTCACGCCGCACATCCCAGCCTCCACGCGGTCGATCACGCGCCGCGCCAAGTCGCCACTGGAGGTGTAGATACTGCTGGCATTACCGTAGGGACTGGCATTTTCAATCTCGATCGCCTTATCTAGGTTAGGCACGCGGATCACGCTGAGCACTGGGCCAAAGATCTCCTCGCGTGCGGCAGCCATTTCCGGAGTGACTCCTTCGATAATCGTTGGACCAACCCAATAGCCGCCGGCATTGTTCGCGCCCGCGCCAGACGCTCGGCCATCAAGGGTGACCTTGGCACCAGCCTTCTCCGATTGGTCGATGTATCGGTTGATGCGCTCACGTGCGGCCGCCGTCGTAACGGGTCCAAGATCTTTACCCACGGTGATCTTGGCAGCGCGGTCGCGCACTGCTGCAAGGATGTGATCAACATCGCCGACCGCAAGCAGCACACTGGCCGCCATGCAGCGCTGACCAGCGCATCCCGTGAAAGATGCGACGATATTTTCCGCCGTGACTTGCAGGTCCGCGTCGGGCACCACAATCAGGTGATTCTTGGCGCCACCGAGGCAGAGTGCGCGCATACCGTTGGTACTCGCGCGTCCGTACACAGCCTTAGCAACCTTGGTGCTACCAACGAACCCCAGCGCCTTGACGTCCGGATGATCACAGAGCGCTTCCACTACTTCACGCCCGCCTTGCACCATGTTGAAGACGCCCGCGGGAAGACCCGCCTGCGCGAGCAATTCTGCCAAGCGCAGCGTTGAAAGCGGCACGCGTTCACTCGGCTTGAGTACAAAGGAATTGCCGCCGACCAATGCTTGTGGCAGCATCCACAGTGGAACCATCATCGGGAAGTTAAAGGGGGTAACGCCGGCCACCACTCCGAGCGGAACGTAGGCAAGTTCGCATGCCACGCCGCGACTCACTTCGAGCTGGTTGCCTGCGGCCAAGTTCGGCAGCGAGCAGCCGTACTCCACGCATTCGATACCTTTTTCTACTTCGGCCTTTGCTTCGCCGAACACTTTGCCGTTCTCGTGCGAGAGCAGCCAAGCGAGTTCATCCAGATTCTTCAGCATCAATTCGCGCAGGCGGTACAAGACATGCGCGCGGTCACGGATGGGCCACTGTCCCCAGTCGCGCGCTGCCGCCGCACCTGCCTGCACGGCGGCATCAACATCATCCGCTGCGCCCATCTTTACTTGGGCAATGACTTTGCCAAAGCGCGGGTTGATCACATCTTGCACGGTGGTGCTTGAGATCGGGTCCCGCCAGTGGCCGCCGATCCAGTGCCGTGCGGTGGTGTAGGTGACGAAATCGTCACTGCTGGCGGAGAACGGTTTGATTGCTGGAGCGAATGGTGTGGCTGTCATGATTGATATCTCAGGTCCGCTTGACGGCGGTTGGTTGTGCAAGCTTGTTGCGCACTGCGAGTGATTGCGTGAAATCAGCGAAGGCAGGGCGGGGTACATACTTGCCCCAACCTGCTGTTGCGTGGAGCTTCCCGTCTTGCCACAGAACCGCACCGCGGGAAAGGGTGACTGCGGCATTGCCAGTGACCGTCATTCCTTCAAAGACGTTGAAGTCGCCGTTCTGGTGGTGCGTGCGTGCGGAGATGGTGCGCGTTGCTGCTGGGTCCCACACAACGATGTCGGCGTCGCTACCAACGGCGATGGTTCCCTTGCGGGGGTAGCAGTTATAAATGCGCGCGGCGTTGCTACTGGTCAGAGCAACAAACTCACTTGGGGTGATGCGTCCGCTGCCCACGCCGTGGTGCCATAGAACGCTCATACGGTCTTCGATGCCGCCGGTACCGTTGGGAATCTTGCGGAAATCACCACGTCCTGCTCGCTTCTGTGCAGTGTCAAAGACACAGTGGTCCGTACCGATGACTTGAATAGCACCGGATTGGATGCCGTGCCACAGCGCGGCTTGGTGTTCGCTCGGTCGGAACGGCGGACTCATGACGTAGTGCGCGGCTTGATCCCAGTCTTCGTTTCGATAGACCTCTTCACTGATGATCAAGTGCTGAATGAGCGCCTCGCCGAAGGCGCATTGACCTTCACCGCGCGCGCGCGCGATCGGATCCAGTGCATCGCTGCAACTGGTGTGCACCACGTACAGCGGTACACCAATGACTTCAGCGATGCGCAGTGCGCGGTTGCTCGCTTCGCCCTCAACTTCCGCGGGGCGCGACAGTGGATGGCCTTCTGGGCCAGTGATGCCGCGCGCAAATATCTCGTTTTGGAAGTGTGCAACCAGTTCACCGTTTTCAGCGTGTACCAGGCAGATTCCGCCCAGATCGCGGACGCGGATGAAACTCTTCACCAGCACCGAGTCATCCACCATGATGGCGCCCTTGTACGCCATGAAGTGCTTGAAGCTATTGATGCCGCGGCGCGTGACCTCCGCCATTTCTGCGTGCGTGCGATCACTCCATCCCGTGATCGCCATGTGGAAGGAATAATCGGCAGCTGCTTTCGCGGCGCGTCCATTCCAAATGTCTAGCGCTTCCAAGAGGCTTTGCTCCGGGCCTGGAATCACAAAGTCAATGATCATGGTGGTCCCACCGGCTGCGGCCGCGGCGGTACCCGTGAAGAAATCATCTTTGGAAACCGTTCCCATGAACGGCAACTCCATATGCGTGTGCGGGTCGATGCCGCCCGGCATGACAAAGGCACCGCCCGCTTCAATCACGCGCGCTCCAACCGGAGCCTGCAGGCTCTCGGCAACCGCGGCCACCTTCTGGCCAGCAATCAGCACATCCGCGCGCCATTGTCGGTCAGCGGTAACGACCGTTCCGCCACGAATCAAAGTGGTGTCGCTCATAAAGACCTCATTGACGAGTGATTTCTGGATACGCCTCGGGACGTCGGTCGCGATAGAACTGCCAGACGCTGCGCACTTGATCGATCACGGCCAGGTCAAGGTCTGCCACCAGCAGTTCATCGTTGTCCTCGCTGGCCTGCGCTATGGTCTCGCCGCGGGGGTTCACAAAGTAGCTCGTTCCGTAGAACTTTCCAATGTTCCACGGCGCCTCCGTACCCACGCGATTGATGCAGCCCATGTAGTAGCCGTTCGCCACCGCATGTGCGGGCTGCTCAATCTTCCATAGATATTGCGAGAGTCCTGCCACGGTGGCTGACGGGTTGAAGACGATCTCCGCACCGTTCAGGCCCAAGCATCGCGCACCCTCCGGGAAGTGACGGTCGTAACAGATGTACACGCCGATGGTGGCGTAGCGCGTCTTGAAGACTGGGTAGCCGCCGTTTCCTGGCTTGAAGAAGAACTTCTCAAAGAAGCCAGGGTTCACCTGCGGAATGTGTTGCTTGCGGTACTTGCCAAGGTAAGTGCCATCAGCGTCGTAGACGGCAGCGGTGTTGTAGAAGACGCCGCTCATCTCGCGCTCATACACCGGAACGATCACCACCATGGCATGCTTCTTAGCAGCGTCGGCAATCAGGTTGGTGGTGGGGCCGGGGACTTCTTCGGCAGCCTCGTACCAGCGCGGGTCTTGGCTGGGGCAGAAGTATGGACCGTTGAAGATCTCTTGGAGGCACAGAATCTGCACGCCCTTCTTGCCAGCGTCTTCGATCATGGCAAGGTGTTTGTCCACCATTGCCTTCTGAATTTCTTTGACGGGGCGCTGCTCGTCGTTCAGCGGGTTGCTGCATTGGATGAGGCCGCAGCGGACGATCTTGCTCTTGGTAGTCATGTGGTGTCCCTTATCTCTGGTGCTCAGTGAGCGCCTTTTTTCGGTCGAAGAGTCTTGCCTTCGTGGGCAAATTCGTTCCAACTTGCAGGGGAATGCCCGTTGTCCACTGGCGTCATGGTGATGCACTCTGGCACTGGGCAGACGATTTGGCAGAGATTGCAGCCAACGCATTCCGCCTCGTCAACGTGGGGAACGCGCGTGTCTTGTTGCGGATGGATGCACTGGTGCGCACCGTCGTGACATGCGGCGACGCAGAGTTGGCAACCGATGCACTTGTCGGCGTCGATCTTGGCCACGGTCTCGTAGTTCATATCAAGGTGACCCCACTCCGAGTAGGCGGGAATGGCTTTGCCAACCATTTGATCAATACGATCGAAACCATGCGTACGCATGTACTCCTGCAACCCGTCGGTCATGTCTTCCACAATGTTGTAGCCGCGCAACATCACTTCAGTGGCGACTTGTACCGTGCTGGATCCAAGCAAGATGAACTCAACCGCATCACGCCAATTGCTGATGCCGCCGATGCCGCTGATCGGTAGTCCAAACTCCTTCTCGCGCGCAAGTGCCGCCACCATGTGCAGCGCGATTGGCTTCACTGCTGCGCCGCAGTAGCCACCGTTGGTGCTCAGGTTGCCAACGCGCGGCAACGGGATGAAACGATCAATGTCGACGCCGATGATGCTCTTGATGGTGTTGATCAGCGATACGCCGTGCGCGCCACCGCGTCGAGCAGCGAGCCCGTGCGGAACAATGTTGCCAACGTTCGGAGTCAGTTTGACCAAGACCGGCACTGTGCTGTACTTGACGGCCCAGCCAGTGATTCGTTCGTTCACAGCAGGCTCTTGGCCGACTGCGCTGCCCATGCCGCGCTCACACATTCCGTGCGGGCAGCCGAAATTCAACTCAAGGCCATCGGCACCGGCATCAATTGATTTTTTGATGATTTCCCGCCATTCCGCCTCGGTTTCCACCATGAGGGAGACAATGATCGGGTTCTTCGGGAACAGCCGCTTGGTCTCGGCGATTTCTCGCAGATTGGTTTCAAGCGGGCGATCGGTGATTAGTTCGATGTTCGTAAAGCCCGCCGCTTGCACGCCGCGGATGGTGTGCCCGGCGAAACGACTCGAGACATTCTGAATCGGTACACCCAGGGTCTTCCACACCGCGCCGCCCCAACCAGCTTCGAATGCGCGTTGAATCTGTCGGCCACTGTTCGCTGGTGGTGCGCTTGCAAGCCAGAATGGATTTGGTGATTGAATTCCGCCGGTATTCGTGCTGATGTCAGGCATGTGACGTACCTCCAGTGCGATCATTCTTGCTGGCTACAGTTCCTTTGTCTTTCATGCGTCCCATGTCTCCCATGTCCCCCATGACGGCGGCATCAATGGCGTGTGCTGCCATCTTTCCTTCCGCCGCGGCGTTCACCACTTCTTTGCCACCGTTCGTGCAGTCGCCGCCCGCATACCAACCCGGGCGTCCGGTGTAGCTGTTGGCATCCACCATGATTCGACCGCGGTCCACACGGATGCCAGGCATCGCCTCAAGCATGCGCCCCAGCTTGGCTTGGCCGATGGCCATGAGAACCAAGTCGGCTGGAAGCGTGAACTCTGTTCCAGCGACTGGACTCTTGTTGGTATCAACGCGCACGCACTGAACATGCTGCACACGACCGGCGCCGGTGCATGCCGTTGCGACGGCTTGCCACTGCGCGGTAGCGCCCTTACTGAATGCAGCGGACCATTCGTGGGCGTATCCACTCATGTTGTCTTGCACGCCTCGGTACAGCATGGTGACTGAGGGAACCCCCAGGCCACGCAACTCACGTGATGCATCAACCGCTGTGTTTCCGCCACCAATCACCACGGCGTGGCGCACCTTGGAAAGATCGATCGTCCCAAGTTTCATTGACTCAATCCACGACACCGCGCCATGCACGCCAGCGAGGTCTTCACCAGGAATTCCCAAGGCGCTGTCAGCACCGAGTCCGGCGCCAACAAACACGGCGTCGAAATCTTGTTCAAGCGAGGCAAGCGAAACCTGTTCGCCGACAGTGACTCCGGTGCGCACTTCAATTCCACCGATGGAGAGCACCCAGTCTGCCTCTATCAGTGCGCGCTCGGCCTTCATCTTGTACGGCGCAACGCCGCTGGCGTTCAGTCCACCAATAGTGTCCTTGCGTTCAAAGATGGTGCAGGCGTGCCCGAGGCGGCGCAATTCGTGCGCGGCCGCCAGGCTGGCTGGACCTGAGCCAATCAATGCCACGCGCTTTCCGGTGTCCGTGCCCGCTTCGAAGAATTTCCATCCTTCAGCAAATGCAATGTCAGTGGCGTAGCGCTGCAACTTGCCGATGGCGATCGGAGGTTGCTCAAGTTCGTTGTAGACACAGGCGCCAACGCACAACACCTCTACTGGGCAGACCCGCGCGCAGCTCATGCCCAGGATGTTTGACTCAAAGATGGTCTTGGCAGATCCGTGCACATTGTCCGTCGAAATCTTGCGGATGAATTGCGGAATGTCGATGTGCGTTGGGCAGGCGTTGATGCACGGCGCGTCGCTGCAGAAGAGGCACCGATTGGCTTCAACCATCGCGGCGTCGCGCAAGAGCGGAAGTTTGAAGTCCTCGAATGCGGTTTCGGCGCGATTGGTAGGGAGGTGCTGATTCATGGTGATATGAGACACGCGGCCGGAGACATCCGGCCGCGTGTCTGCGGTGCCTAGGTTACCTGTATCGGGCGTTTTGCCGCCCAAACGGTTGGAATCATGCTCAGTAAACGCTGGTTGGGAAGTAGTACTGCGCCGCGTTCTCTGGGGTCACCAAGTCAACGTCAATCATCAAGTGCTGGGGCATGTAGCGCATCTTCTCTTGGCGCTTGCCGCCACTCAACACTCCGGCGGCCAGTTCCATTCCCGTAGCGATCATCGACGGCGGATAGGTGACATTGCCGGGGAACATCGGGTCCTTATTCATGACGCGCTTGATGATGTCCTTCATGCCAGCGCCGCCCAGGATCCAGACGCCTTCCACGCCCTTCTCGATGAGCG
Organism: Phycisphaerales bacterium; assembly: GCA_044377725.1. Taxonomy (GTDB): domain Bacteria; phylum Planctomycetota; class Phycisphaerae; order Phycisphaerales; family SM1A02; genus UBA966. The sequence continues at coordinate 1,377 of JBILYM010000070.1, read as the reverse complement.
CCTGCTCAGCACCGAGTGCCATGTCATCATCCGATGCCCAGATGGCGTTCACCTTCCCGGCCTTCTGCAGGAGGGTCTCGGTGACTTCCAGTGCTTTCTGACGATTCCAGTTGGCGGCCTGTTGGCCAACGATCTTGATGCCCGGCTCAGCCTTGAAGACTTCCAGTGCCGCAGTGACGCGGTCGGTGTTGACGGTGCAAGGGATTCCCTCGAGCACGATGATGTTGCCAGTGGCCTTGCCTTTGCCACCAAGCTTGCTCACCATGAACTCCGCACTCTTTCTGCCAAACGCCTTGTTGTCTCCTTCGATGAAGATGTCGGCAACGGGCTTCAAGAAGCCGCGATCAACGTTCACCACCAGAATGCCGCGATTGTGTGCTTCTTCGGCCACGGGGGTGATCGGCGCAGACTCGGTTGCCAAGATCACCAGCGCATCCACCTTCTTGGCCATCAGTGTTTCGATGTCAGAGACTTGCTTCTCAGGAGTCTCTGCGGTGGCGATGGTCCACTCAATTTCCGGGTGCAGTTTGGCGCATTCCTTGGCCCACCACACGACGCCAGCGGTCCAGCCGTGGTCGGCGGCGGGAATGGATACGCCGATCTTCATCGTTGCCGTCACTGCTGCAGCGGCCGGTGCGGCCTTTGTGGCGGGTTGCGCAACGATTGGCTCAGTGGCGGCAATGGCAAACAGTGCTGATGCGGACAGAATGACGGCGCTAGATAGTTTCAGAATGCTTGAAGTGTTCATCGTGCGCGCAAAGGTACCGCCTTCCGCTTACGCACGCGAGCCGCGTTGCACTAACACTGCAAGCACGATCACAGCGCCCTTGACTGCACCCTGCCAATAGGGGCTTACGCCGGAAATAGTCAAGATGTTGGTGATCATTCCTAAGATCAGTACACCCGCAACGGTGCCCCAAATGCGCCCGAAGCCGCCGCGCAGGCTGGTTCCGCCGATCACCACAGCGGCAATGGCATCCAGTTCGCTACCGAGGCCCAACTGTGCTGTTGATACGGAATTCATGCGCGAACTTTGCACCAAGCCAGCAACGCCAGCGAGCGCTCCCATCAATGCGTAGACCCGAAAGCGGATCCACGCAACCGGCACACCGGCATACCGCGCCGCGGTTTCGTTAGCGCCCACTGCAACCAGTTGGCGCCCAAAGCGAGCGCGTGAAAGAAACCATTGTGCGGCGATCGCCACAACAAAGAAGATCACCGTGCTCCACGAAAGAGTCAGCGCCTTTCCTGCACTGTTCTCTGCAAATGGGATCGGAATACCGCCGCGCCCAAGTGCACTGAACATGGTTGGACTTTGTGACCGAATTTCTCCAGCTTCCGCGATGGCCAAGGCAATGGAACGGAATGCGGCAAGCC
>JBILYM010000328.1:0-2890 GCA_044377725.1 Phycisphaerales bacterium | reverse complement strand
GACTCGGCTGGCAGGGCGCCATCGACGCCATTCGCCCGCACATTCCAGCCATTTGGAAGTCATGGTCGACCGCCGAGCGGCGCCAGTTCATCCGCCGAGCGCGCGCGTTGTGGGAAATTCACCGTCACCGCGTGCCATGTTCCGTGCTTACAGACATCACTGCTCAGTGCGCGGCCGGCACACTGCTCATTGAGCGCGGCGAATTGGTAGCCATGCACCCAGCAACCAGCGGAACTGTTGCCGCTTCGGTCCGAAGTGCCGATGGTGCAACGCATGTGCACACGGTGGCTCGCGTTATCAATTGCACTGGTCCATCAATGAATCTGCGCGATACGCACCACCCACTCCTAGCCAGTGTGCAGCGCACTGGTCTGGCCTGTACCGATGACCTGGGTCTCGGACTTCGCTCTGATGATGATGCTCGCATGGTCAGCGCCAGTGGTGTTGCCAATCCGCGCATCGTCATTGCCGGCGCACTCCGTCGCGGTGACTTGTGGGAAGCAACGGCGGTCCCGGATTTACGCGTCCATGCCGCACGCGCCGCAGCAACGCTGCTTGCGCTGCTTACGGATCAACACAGCAAGGTGAATAACTAGATGCTCGTTGGCAGTCATCTCAGTATCGCTGGCGGCATGCATCTTGCCATTCTCGATGCGGTTCGCCTTGGCCTTGATTGCGTGCAAGTGTTCACCAAGAATCAGCGGCAATGGAAGTGGAAGCCGCTGACTGATGAGGAAACAACCAACTTTCGGTCCGCCGTTCACGATGCCGGATGGCATGTCCACCCTGAGCGGCACTTGGTGAGTCACAACAGTTACTTGGTGAACCTGGCGTCCCCGGATGCAGACATGCGTGCCAAGAGCCGGGCACTGCAACTGCAAGAGACCGAACGTTGCGAGCAACTGGGCATTCCGTCCTGCGTCATGCACCCAGGCGCGCACCTTGGCAAGGCTGGAATTGCAGCAGACGAGGAGGCGGGTATCCGCAGGCTGGTGGCTGAACTTGATGCCATTCATCAGTCCACTAAGGGGTACCGCACCGTCACCTGCATTGAGAACACCGTTGGTAGCGGCACAAACCTCGGTGGACCACTTGAGCATCTTGCTCGTATTCGCGGGGCAGTCAAGCACCCGGAACGCGTCGCCTTCTGTTTCGACACATGCCACGCCACTGCGTATGGCCACGACACTTCGACGCCAGCGAAAGCAAAGTCCTTCTGGCAGTCATTTGAATCCATAGTCGGTTGCGCTCATGTGCGTGTCATTCATGTCAATGATTCCAAGGGCGCCATCGGTTCACATCTTGACCGTCATGAAAATCTTGGCGGCGGTACCTGTGGCAAGCCGTGCTTTGCAGCCATTGCGCACATGTCGGTATTTCGCAACGTCCCCATGATCATGGAAACGCCGAAGGAAGGCAAACTTCGCGGACGGGATCCCGACCGCGCAAACGCCGCGTGGCTGCGCGCCTTGTCACTGGCGCTGCTTGCGTCTGTCGCACTGACACTGATGAGTGGTTGTCGGCCATGGGCAAAGTCGGACACGGAACTGACCGCGGCACGCGTCGGCGCCGTTGCGCCAACGGCTGAAGAGTCGGACCGACTTCGGCGCGCGCAGGGTGTTGCAGACCGCGGTGATTATCAAGAAGCCCTTGTGGAATTCCGCTCGTTACTAGCTGAAAATCCCCGATTGGTCGACGTGCAGGTTGCCGTCGGTTCCATCACCTTGGAGCAGGGTGATATCCGCGCCGCGCAGCGCTCCTATGAAGCAGCCATTCAAGCTGATCCGCGCAACGTCGATGCGCACATCGGGCTCGCGCGCACACATCTTGCAGCACAGCGCAATGATGACGCGGTCCGTTGCTTCCGCCAAGCATTAGTACTTGCGCCAAACGATATGCGTGCCATTGCCGGCATTGCCGATGCACTGGAGCGTTCTGGCAATGCCTCCGCAGCCATTCCATTCCTGCAACGGCTTGCAGCGGATGCCGGTGCAGATGCTGACGTGTGGTCACGCGTGGCGCGTTCGTACCTGATTGCCGGTCGTGTGGCTGAGGCCAGCGCTGCCTTTGAGGAGGCAGTGTCACTCGGCGAAGTTTCCGAGAGCACCATGGACGGACTGATCGCTGCGTACACCGCCGAAAGCCGATTTGCGGAGGCATCAAGCGCTGGCAGCGAGTTTGCGCGCCGCTGGCCATCCGCAGTGGCGAGCGAGCGCGCTGCTTGGCTGGCGTTTCGCGCTGCGGACTATGACCGCGCCATCGTGGCATACCGCGCGGCGGCGGAGCAAGATCCACGCAGCATCAAGGCATGGAATGGAGTTGGCGTCTGCGCGCTCAATTCCTGGCTGTTAAGCGACCGTCTGGATGGCGGCGCTCGTGAAGAGGCTCGCCGCGCGTTTGAGCAAAGTTTGGCCGTGGAGCCAGCGCAGCCCCAGGTGGAAAAGCTGCTACGAACCTACTCCCCGTGAAGCACTTGGGTGGGCGGCGCGGGACGCGCCGCGCCTGAGCGCATACGCTTCCCGCATGCCAGACCCGAAACTACTTGAGTGCTTCCCAGCCCCATCCGATACGCCGTTCATCATTGAGCACGTGAACGAGGAGTTCACCTCAACATGCCCAAAGACTGGGCATCCGGACTTTGGGCGGATCATCCTGCGCTATCAGCCAGCGAAGGTGTGCGTCGAACTCAAGAGCCTCAAGCTCTATCACCAGAGCTTCCGTAACGATGGGATCTTCTACGAAGCCGTCACCAATCGCATGCGTGACGATCTGGCCGTAGCGATGAAGCCAGTATGGATGCAGGTGATCACCGAGTGGAAGGGCCGCGGTGGCATCCACAGCCGCATTACCGCTACTTCGGGGCCGGTGCCGGCGGAGTGGGCGCGGGGCT